>JAYVXY010000250.1:0-10688 GCA_043784785.1 Aestuariivirga sp.
AAGGATGACGCGGGTGGATGGGCAGCTGGTTGCAATATTCCGCCATGCGCACGAGATCATTCACATTCGAGATATCGAGCTTGGGGTCAACGCCCTGGCTGAACATGTTCATGGCCAGGGTGATGATATCCACATTCCCGGTGCGCTCACCATTGCCGAACAGGGTGCCCTCAACCCGGTCAGCGCCTGCCATCAGGCCAAGCTCAGTTGCGGCCACGGCACAGCCGCGATCATTATGGGCGTGGAGGCTGTAAATGATTGAGTCGCGGTTTTTGAAATTGCGCACGCACCATTCGATTTGGTCGGCGTGGATGTTTGGCGTGGCAGCCTCAACCGTGAAAGGCAGGTTGAGGATCAATTTGTTTTTTGGCGTGGGGAGGTAAACGTCCATTACCGCCTCGCAAATTTCCTTGGCGAAATCGAGCTCGGTGCCCATGAAGCTTTCGGGGGAATATTCGTGGCGCACAATATCGCCCATGGCCATTTCTTTTTCCAAACGCTTGATGAGGGTGGCGCCCTTCACGGCCATGTCGATGATCCCTGCCCTATCCATCTTGAACACCACGCGGCGCTGGAGCTCGGAGGTAGAGTTATACAAATGCACGATGGCGGATTTGGCACCTTTGAGGGATTCAAAGGTGCGGCGGATCAAATCTTCGCGGGCTTGGGTTAAAACCTGGATGGTGACGTCAGCCGGAATATGGCCGCCTTCGATCAGAAAGCGCAGAAAATCAAAATCGGTTTGTGAGGCGGATGGGAAACCGACTTCAATTTCCTTAAAACCCATTTTGACCAGCGCATGAAACATGCGGATCTTACGGTCCGGGCCCATGGGTTCGATCAAGGATTGGTTGCCATCGCGCAAATCAACGCTGCACCAGATCGGTGGCTTGGTGATGGTTTGCGAAGGCCATTGACGGTCGGGCAAGTTGATTGGCGCAAAGGCGCGGTATTTCGATTGTGGATTGATCATCATGATGGAAAACTCTTATCTCTGAATTGAAAGGACTGTTTCAGTTCATCCCCTGCAGAGCCTAGGCCAAACGCCCAGAAGGCCCTCAGGGGCTGATAAGCAGAAGGGCAAGCAAAAGCTTTGGCAGAGCGGCCAATTGTGGTGCTTGGGGGTGGGACATGATCGACATCGGGTTTGTGTAACGCAATTTGTCGCCCAAGGCAAATTTTAACCAACGATTGCGCCAAACCGAGACTCGGCTTAGTTTTGTCACAGTTTATTGTAATTGCATTGCAGGGTGATGCGGGGGCAATCCTGCGATTGGTTTTTTGGGGATATGAAATGATCAAGACTTTGAGTTATGCAGCGGCTTTCAGCATGGTATTTGGTGCAGCGGCAGTGGCTGGTGCCTGCCAAGATGACATTACCAAGATTGATGCGGCTTTGAAGACGGCAAAGCTTGATTCTGATGTTAAGACCGAAGTGACGGATTTGCGTGAACAGGCGGTTCAGCTTTGCGGTGCTGGCAATGAAAAAGAAGGCATGGACGTGACCGCCCAAGCCAAGACATTGCTGAATATCGATTAAGTGGCGAAGGTCATTACCGCACAAATAAGAGCTGCGGTTGCAGCCGTAATTGCTACATGCGCGAATATGCGGATGCGGCTCACCAAAGCCATATTACCAGTCTTTACGATTTGTCTGATGGTCAGACGCAGCGCCACATAGAAAATCAGCCAGACCAAAACCGCAGCCATTTTAACGTGGAACCAAGCATTCAGCCCTGCTTCACCGCCAATCGCCCAGAGCAGCAAACCGCCTGTGAGCAATATGCCCACAACGAAAATGTCGCCATAAACCAGCATGGCCATGCGGTGCATCATTAAGCCTTTGGCGATGTCTCCAGTCTGGCCTTTTGCAACGCGCATGTTGACGAGGTTGGTGAAACCAATCCCTAAAGCAATGGTCACAGAAAACAGGTGCAGGATTAACAGTCCCTGAGTTAAGCTCATAATTCAATTTCCCCACTCATCAGCCGAATAGCGCTGCCGCCCACGCGCACGGCTGTGAGCTTGGCAGCTTTCACATCCGCCTCCAAGCGCAAATCAGATGGGCGGCCCATTTCATAGCCCTGTTCCAACTGCCAATGGTGCGTGCCATCATCCAAGCTTTCGGCGCTGAGAAGTTGAGCGGCGAGAAGTGCGGTGGCTGAACCTGTGGCCGGATCCTCGGGGATACCACCCGTTGGCGCATACATGCGCGCACGGAAGGATGCGTTGGGGCCGTCACCGCCTCTTGTGTAAATATAAGCAGCATCGACGCCGTTCATTGGCTTGATGAGGGCCGACCAGTGGGGCTCTAACACGCGGGAATTTTCTAAGGCAGCACGGGATTTGACGGGCACATAGAAAAACCGTGGACCGCCTTGCAGGCTGGCGATTTTGTGACCGTCAAAACCAATATCGCTTTCCTCAAGGTTCAAAGCGCGCGCCGTGTCGGCAACATTGGGCAGCGGCGTATCAACATGAAACGGGATGACGGGAGCAGTGAATATGCCAGAGCATTGATCGGCAATGCGGGTGACTTTGACAGGGGTTAAGCCCGCTTTCAATTCAAGCCTGATTTCCGTCGAAATTGTGCAACCCGGTTTGTTGTTGAGTTCTGCCAACAAGATGGCCGTGCCCAATGTCGGGTGGCCGGCAAAGGGCATTTCACCACCGGGGAAAAAGATGCGCACCTTGGCGGTGTTGTTCGGGTTCTCGGGTTTCATCACAAAGGTGGTTTCAGAGAGATTGAACTCTTTGGTGATGGCTTGCATTTGCTCAGTGGTCAGATGATCTGCGTCCAGAACGACAGCCAAGGGATTGCCCGCGAATTTGCGTGTGGTGAAAACGTCAAGCGTGTGGAATTTCAGTTTCATGATGTTGCGAATTAAAGGCAGCCTTGATCAGCTGGCAAGTGAAACATTGTGCCGATTGTCTCAAAGAAGATGCACCAGCGCATCCCAAATCAGTTTGATCGAAACCAAAAACAGTGCGATTTCGACGGCCCTGAAGAAGGTTTTTTCGGGAAGGACTTTGGTGAGTTTGAAACCGGCCCATGCGCCAAACATGGCAATTGGTGCGAGATATAGACATTTCTCCAAACTGATCAAATTGATCTGGCCAAGGAACCAATAGGGTGGAAGTTTCAGCGCGTTGACGATGGCGAAGGTGATTGTGGCGGTGCCAGCATAAGTCATTTTGTCGAGGCGTTGCGGCAGCACATACATTTGGAATGGTGTGCCGCCGGCATGGGCGACAAAACTGGTAAACCCGGTGAGTGTGCCCCAGAACAGGCCGCGCGGCACATCGGCTGGCTTTGGCTCGTTTGACCGTCTTGATTTCAGATAGAGGTCGATACTGTACCAAATGCCGATGACGCCAACCAGCAGCTTGACCAGATCATCACTGTTATAGCCCGCCGTGGCCCAGCCAATGACGATGCCGATGGTCGAAGCGAACACCATGATCTTGATGTTCCATAGATCATAATTTTTGCGGTAAAGCCAAAGCCCATAGAAATCGCTGAGCACAAGCAGCGGCAACAATAGGCCAGCCGCAACGACGGGCGATATGACTTGCGCCAAGACTGGCACGGCCAGAATGCCTACACCGGGAACGCCACCTTTTGAGGCCCCAACGATAAAGGCAGCCAGAGAGGCAAAGACCCAAAACAAAGTGCCATCCATATTATTCTGCGGCCAATGCGAGGGATTGATAATCGAGTTTCAAAAATTCGCAGATGCTTTCGACGACAAAATTGTGATCCTGACGTTGTGGTATGCCTGAGACCGTGATAGTGCCGACCACGCCAACATTTTGAATGTTGATGGGATATGATCCGCCATGGGTGGCATAGTTGATGGGCAAAACGCCTTGGCCTTCATCCAGTGCTTTGCCACTTAGAGCCAGTTCGCGCCCTACCCTATAAGAGCTTTTGTGCTGGCGATTGACGACATTGATCTTGCGCTCAACCCAATCCTGGTTTTCGGGCGCTGTTCCAACGAGTGCAGTATAAAATAACCGGCGCCCACTGACGCGGATGTCGATGACAAAGGGGTGTTTTTGTTGAACGGCCTTGGCCCGCATGGCCGATCCCAGGGCCCAGGCATCATCCTCATTGAAACGGGAAAATCGGATTTTTTCCTCTTGGATTTTCAAGCAGGCAATATCTTTTTCGAGACTCAATTTCGTGCTCCGGTTTTTTGCAACATGTCGCAAGCCAAGTTGAAAGGCAAAATCAATTTTGGGCTGGTATTGGGTGTCTGATGCATTATTACAGATGGTTAATGAATATGCCGCCTTTTAAACAAGATTAAAAGTGATTAGGATGGACTTGCACGGTGAATCAGGATCTCATCGTGCATCGAGCGCTGGACCAAAGGGCGGCTGGCGGGGCTACTTTCATTAAAAGGAAAATTTAGATGTCCAAAATCCTTCGCAATATGTCTCTGGCGGTGGCCTTGATGGTCGTTGCTGCTCCAATGCTTGGCACCGATGTGCAAGCCAAGGACAGCTTCATGAAGATGTGTTCGACAAAATACAAGGCGGCGAAAGCTGCTAACACGCCAGAAGGCCAGATGAAGTGGACTGACTTCATGAAGAGCCAGTGTTCGGCTGATGGCGCTGCTGCGGCGGCTCCTGCTGCTCCGGCAACGCCTGCGGTTGCTCCAGCGAAAGCCAAGACACCGACAACGCCTGCTGCAACCACCACGACAACACCAAGTGGCAGCTTCATGCAAAACTGTAGCGCTGCCTGGAAAGCTTTGAAGGCTTCTAATGGCGTGCCAGCGGGCATGGGTTGGCGCGATTTTGTAAAGGCACAGTGCAAGGTTGACGGTGCTGCCGCCACGACGCCTGCTGCAACTGCTCCTGCAACCAAGCCTGCGGTAGCGGCGGCCCCAGCACCGGCCAAGCCAGCAGTTGCGACCGCACCAGCTGAACCCACCGCAGCTGACAATGGCGATCTCAAAACCGTTGACAAGAATGGCAAGCCGTTCACGCCAGCTCAAATGGCCGCTCACAAGCGCGCCAAGGAATGCGGCACCCAATGGAAAGCAGCAAAAGCTGCGAACCAAATTCCAGTGGGTCAAAAGTGGCCACAATATTGGCATGAGTGCAGCCAACGCATGAAGGCTGCTGGTCAATAATGGATCTGGCAAGCGTCATCTCTGAGGTGGCAACGGCAACGGGGCTTGACCCCGTTGCTGCGCAAAAAGCCACGGGCATCATTCTTTCGGTGATCCAGCAGGAGGTTGACCCCGCCATTGCTTCGCAAGTGTTTGCGAAGTTGCCGGGCGCTGCGGCTTTGGCGCAAGCCAATGCCGTGACGGCGGGTACTGGCATGTTAAGCAATCTGGTGAATTCAGTGTTGGGTCGGAGGGCTGGGGTTTTAGCTGCTGGTCTTTCAGCATTGCAAGCCACGGGTTTGACACTGGCGCAAATTGAAACAGCGGGTCTTAAGCTCTACGCCTATGTGCAAGCCAATGCGGGCCCCGGTTTGGCCAAGCAAGTGGCTGGTTCGTTGCCAGGCATTATGAGCGCGAAATAGTGTTCCGAAATGATTATTAGAGAAGGCTCCGTTTCAGGGGCCTTTTTTATGTCAAACTGTGTCTTGATCAAAACGGGTTCGCGCTAGCCGCACGGCATCGTGATTGCTGGCGCTCCAATGAACCAACTGTTCAAGCGAATGAAATAAGGAATGGCCAAGATCAGTCAACGCATATTCGACACTGGGTGGCACGGTCGGATAGACCTTGCGCGAAACATAGCCATCACGTTGTAAGTTGCGCAAAGTCCCGGTCAACATGCGCTGGGATATATCATTGATTTGACGACGCAATGCCCCAAAGCGCACCGGCCCTTCCGACAGGTTTTGCACGATCAGAACGCTCCATTTATCGCCAATGCGGTCGAGTACATCGCGGATCGGGCAAGCTGCCGATTGTTGCGGATCCAAGCGGTTTGGGATGGGACGTTCGAGCATGGGGTGGTTCCTTAAACGTAACCAGGGGGGCTAAAAGTGCCGTCTTGCGGGAATTTATTTGGTCTCTAAATGAGCATTACTCTCATTTAGAGACCAACGCAAGAAAGGAACATCACATGTATCTCGTCACCGGAGCCGCTGGCCATTTGGGCCAAGCCGTAATTCATCATCTTCTGACCACCTATAAGATTCCCGCGGCAAAGATTATTGCTGTGACGCGCCACACCGATAAGCTGGCTGAATTGGCGGCCAAGGGCGTGCAGGTTCGCACCGGTGATTTTAATGATGAAGCAGGCCTGGTGAAGGCGTTTCAAGGTACCACGCGCCTGCTGATTATCAGCACTGATGCGATGGCCCCGGGCGAGCGCCAGAGGCAGCATTTGAACGCTGTTCATGCTGCTGAAAAAGCTGGTGTCGGCCATGTGGTTTATACCTCGATGCCGCGTCCTGATACGTCCGCGGTTTTGTTTGCACCAGATCATCTGAATACGGAGAAGGCTTTGGCCGCTTCAAAGATTTCAGGTTGGACAGTGCTGCGCGACAATTGGTATTTTGAAAATCTATTCTTCAGCATTCCGAATGCCCTGAAATCTGGCACACAATATTCAGCCGCCGGCCAAGGCAAAACCGCTTATATCGCGCGCGATGATTTGGCGCGGGCTCAGGCGGCGGTTCTGGCTTCTGACAAGAATGAGAAGGCAACTTACACGCTTTCAGGTGCCAAGGAATATTCCACTGACGAGATCGCCAAGCTGGTGAGCACTGCCACGGGCAAGCCGCTTAATGTGGTGCATGTGCCGGTTGATGGTTTGATCCAAGGCATGATCGGCGCTGGTTTGCCAGAAGGCATGGCGAAGATGTTTGCATCATTCGATGTGAACACGGCGCAAGGCGGGCTTTCTGGTGATTCAGCTGATTATAAGAAGCTCACAGGTGTGGAACCGCAGGGCTTTGAAGATTGGTTGAAGAAGAATGCGGCGGCACTGACCGCTTGATAGTCGATAGAATGAAATTGGCCGGGAGCGATCCCGGCCATATCGTTTGGCGTGGACGCAGAGTTAATTCGTGCGCTGTTCCAGCATTTTCTGGCCAAATGTCACAAATGAATTGGCGATTTCACCAAAGTCTTTTTTGCGGTCGTCATCGATTTCGGCCCGCCATTGCGCGATGCGCAGTTCCAGCGAATTCAATGTGCTTGATTCAACGCGCGTAAAGCGACCTTCAGTTTCGACAACAAAATCATTCAAAGAAAGCGAAAGCGTGTTGAAGTCCATTCTGCTCAAATCTGCCGACTCGCTGACGCGGGCCTGCATTTTTTCCAGAATGTCGTGGCTGTTATTTTCGATATCCTGCCTCAGGACAGATATGCTTTCGCTGAAGGAACGGCGGGTTGCTGTTTGTTCTTCACCCGCGCTGACTTTGAACTCTTCCAGCTTTCGGTAAAGCGTTCCAAACAAAGCAGTCAAGCGCTCGGTTGCTTGCTTATATTTTGCGACTTCATCACGAAGGTCATTAAAGTCGCCTTTCACCGCATCACCCTGCTCTGCCATTATGTCGAGGACTTCGATGAAACGAGCTTCGCTTAAGCGTTGCACAGGCCCTGCAATAAGCTCCCTGATCTGGCCCAGAGCCGCGCTTGCCTGGGCGTTTTCCTCCAAGGCTTCAACAATCTTCGGGCTGGGTTTTGCCCGATTTTCAGGTGCGGCAGGATTTGGAATGGCAGGCCGGAGTTGTTGCTGTACTGATTTATGTGGGCGTAGAAATGACGAATAGTCGATCTGGTTCATAATTTTATTCCCCTGTTTCCGCCAGTCCCAAGGTTTTTTAATTTAGACGATACCATCACGTCGCCTATTGTCTGCTTTAACTCCCCAACCCCATTGCCACGCCTCAAAACCCAAACCAACACGCCCTTTGCCATGAGGACATGAGTGCTTGGCAATTGCAGCAACAAAACCATAAACCAACTTTGCAAAATGATTTCGGTATGCTTAATTTATAGTTAATTTTGGCGGCTGGCAGCGATTGGGGGCCGCACTTGGGACAACCCAAATTGCCTACAAGTGCGGCGGATAACCTGATGTATTCCGTCCCCGTGGGAACTAATTCCGCGCCTTATCCACCAGCTTATTCTTCCCAATCCAAGGCATCATTTCGCGGAGTTTGGCACCCACGGCTTCAATCTGGTGGCTGTCGTTGTTGCGGCGGATGGCCTTAAAGCGGGCGGCACCAGCGCGGTATTCCTGCATCCACTCAGAAGTGAATTTGCCGGTTTGAATGTCGTGCAATACGCGCTTCATTTCTTTCTTGGTATCAGCCGTAATGATGCGTGGGCCAGAAACATATTCGCCCCATTCAGCGGTGTTGGAGATCGAATAGTTCATGTTGGCGATGCCGCCTTCATAGATCAAATCGACGATCAGCTTCACTTCATGCAAGCATTCGAAATAAGCCATTTCTGGTGCGTAGCCAGCTTCAACCAGTGTTTCAAAACCGGCACGGATCAACTCAACCAAACCGCCGCAGAGAACCACTTGCTCGCCGAACAAATCGGTTTCACATTCTTCCTTGAAGGTGGTTTCGATGACACCTGATCTGCCGCCGCCAATGCCAGAGGCATATGACAGTGCCAGATCATGGGCGTTTCCGCTGGCATCTTGATGGACGGCGATGAGGCAAGGAACGCCGCCGCCTTTTTGATATTCGCCGCGTACCGTGTGGCCGGGGCCTTTGGGGGCGATCATCACCACGTCCAAAGTTTTCTTTGGTTCGATCAAACCATAGTGAACATTCAGGCCGTGGGCGAATGCAATCGCCGCACCATCACGAATGTTGGGGGCGATTTCATTTTTGTAAATATCGGCCTGCAATTCATCCGGCGCTGCCATCATCAACAGGTCGCCCCATTTGGCGGCTTCGGCCACGGTCATTACTTTCAGGCCATCAGCTTCCGCCTTCTTGATCGTGGGCGAATCCACCTTCAGGGCGATAGCCAATTCCTTGGCGCCTGAATCTTTCAAATTCAAAGCATGGGCGCGGCCCTGGGCACCATAACCGACGATAACAACTTTCTTGTTCTTGATCAGATTAACGTCGGCATCCCGGTCATAAAATACGCGCATGTGAGTGGTTCCCATTGAAGTGATGGGGTGGAATTAGCGGGATGGGGCAATTAAGGCAAGGGCGGAATGTAGCTTAACCCTCAACCGCACCCCAAAGCAGTTTGAGGCCCAATGCGCCGAGGAACAATCCGGTGACCCGGTCAATCCATTTCTTGGCTTTGAGATAGAATATCCGCACCGGGCCAGTGCTGAAGAAAACCGAGACGGCGGAATACCACCAGATTTCGTTGAAGGTGACGATGGCAATCAAACTGAGCATCATCCACAGCGGCACATCCTTGGGCAGCATGGCGATGAAGATCGAACCGAAGAAGACAGTCACTTTGGGGTTGGCCAATTGCGTGTAGAAGCCTTTCATAAAAGGGCTTCCTTCCACTGCCGCGGCATTTTCAAGCTGCAGCGGAACCGAGGCATGGCGGAAAATTTGGAAAGCGATCCAGAGGAGGAATAACGCGCCAATGATTTTCATGGCGGTGAATAACACTGGCAACACATGAAACAGGGCATTGAGGCCAAAGAGTGCTGCACTGGCCCAGATGATTGTGCCTGCGCCTAAGCCCAGAGCCACTTTGATACCATCCATCCTTGACCGGGCCACGGCAGTGCGCGCGGTGATCAAAAAGCTCGGACCGGGGCTGACCACTGCGGCCAGCTGCACCAAGCCAATGGAAGTGAGGGTGATTAAATCAGATGTCGCCAATTGCATGGCGGAACATTTGCACAGTTTTTTCCATTCCGTAAATAAGAGAATCGGCGACGATGGCGTGACCGATCGAAACTTCTTTGAGGTTCGGCAAGGCTTTTACAAGTGCGGGCAAATTATCGCGCGTAAGATCATGGCCTGCATTCAGATCAAGCCCCACCGCGGCAGCAGCTTTGCCGGTGGCCACGACTTTCTCAAATTCACGCTTCACTTCACTAGGATCGAAAGTTCCACCATAGGGTCCGGTAAAAATTTCAATGCGGTCAGCACCCACCGCTTTGGCGAGCGGTGGCTGTATCGGATCAGGATCGACAAAAATCGCGACACGCATTGCCCCTGCTTTCAGGCGAGCGATAGTGGTGCGAAGCAAGGCTTCATGTTTTGCAATATCCCAGCCATGATCAGACGTGCCCTGCCCCGGCAAATCGGGCACCAAGGTCACTTGATCGGGCTGGTTTTCTTCACACAGTTTCAGGAAACGCTCATCAGGATAGCCTTCAATATTATATTCGCGGCCCGTGAATTCATTGCGGATCAAATCACGCAGCACCGGCACATCAGCATGGCGGATGTGGCGCTCATCAGGGCGCGGATGCACGGTGAGACCGATGGCCCCGGCTTGGAGTGCCAGGCGGCCCAAGCCTTCGACCGATGGCCACGGCACATGACGGCGATTGCGCAGATAGGCGATGGCATTGACGTTGACGGAGAGTTTGCAGGTCATGGCGTGTTTGATAGCAGGCGGAAAGCTGGGTTTCTATGATCCAATTGTCCCGATTGTTATCAGTCCACGCGCAACTCTTGGCTGCTTAACATTTGTTTTAGAACTGCTATTGGTTATGTTCTGGGGGCCATAACAGGGTGGGAATTATTATGGCAAATA
>JAYVXY010000251.1:0-3280 GCA_043784785.1 Aestuariivirga sp.
TTCACGCCAAGTTCGGCAGAAGCAATCTGTGCTTCAAGATCGCCCATCACTAGGCTTGGCACACGCGTATTGTTGCGAATGTAATTCCACACGCTTTCATTGCGCTTGCCTTGATCATAAAGCTTCAGCGCATTCATCAACATGCCTTCGGCAAACATGTCTGGCACGTCAATGATGAGGCCCGGCGTGGCAGCACCAATATCAACATGGTGCGCAGTATTGGCAGAAAAGCCAACAAGCTCACCTTTAAAGAACACAGGCATTACAACCGCAATGTCAGGTGAATGGCTGGCCCCGAAATAGGGGTGATTGTGCAGGATGCAATCCCCCGGCTTCCAGTCCTTCAAAGCGATGGTCTGTTCAATGCCGCGCAAATAGCCAGGGAGAGAGCCAATATGCATCGGAGTGGAATCCGATTCACACAGCGTATTGTACTGCGCATCAAACAGCCCCGCGCCCAAGTCCTGGCTTTCGCGGATGATGGAGGAATAGGACATGCGGTAAAGCACATTGCCCATTTGCTCGGCGATGGAATACAGCGCGCCGCCGATCACCTGCAAGGAAATCGGATCAATCTTCTTGGGCTTACGGGTGGTTTTTTTGGATGCTTTTGCCATGTCTTCGATCCTTATTTCCCACGGCTCAACAGAATATCGCCATGGCCCATCACAAGGGCTTTATATTTCGGCGGCACCAGCGTGGTGGAGTTGTGTTGTACAATCAGGGCCGGGCCGGTAATCTTGTCTCCCGCCAAAAGCTTCGAACGGTCATAGCGTGGTGTCTTCACGGATTTGCCGTCATCAAACACCGTGTCTCGCACGTAAAGCTTTGCGGCCGCCGGATTGTTGCGATTGCCCTTCTTGAGGTTAGGGAGTTTCAGTGTCTCAACATCAGCACTGCCCACAACCCGCAATGTGATGATCTCCACCAACTGGTCTTCAAAGGCATGGCCATAGACTTGCTTGTGCGCGGCGTAGAAACTCTTAATAACCGTGCCGATGTTTTTCTGCGACAGCGGTTCCTTCGGCATCGCTGCACGCAGTTCAAAGCCTTGGCCAACGTAACGGCATTCTGCGATGGCCGTAAATTTCTGTTTGCTGAGCGCAATGCCATCAGCAGAGAGCTGCTTGCTGGCCTGCTGTTTGAGCTCCGCCAGAATGGCATTGGCGTCTTTGAATTCGCTATCAGCGGCCCTGTTGGCAACAATCAAAACGGATCGAGTGAATTCATATTGCAGCTCTGTGAGCAACAGGCCCATTGCCGCTGTGATGCCAGGGTGCAGGGGTGCGATCACATCTTTCGCATAGATCATTTCAGCAAGTGCCGTTGCATGCAAAGGACCAGCGCCGCCAAAGCCCATCAGTGTGAAGCCGCGAGGATCAATGCCTTTGGCCACTGAGTTTGCGTTGATGGCAAGAGCCATGTTGTTGTTGACCACCTTGAGAATGCCCAATGCTGCATCCTTGACGGAAAGCCCCAGTTTTTTAGCGACATGGGTTTCAACGGCCTTGTGCGCCAGCGATGGATCAATCTTGAGATCACCACCAAGGAAATGTTCAGGATCAAGGCGACCGAGAACAACCTGCGCATCAGTCACAGCAGGCTCCGTTCCGCCCTTGCCATAGCAGGCAGGGCCGGGATCAGCACCAGCAGAGCGCGGGCCTACACGGAATGCACCACCCGGATCGAGATAAGCGATGGAGCCACCGCCAGCACCAATAGCGTCAATGTCAATCATTGGCACCAGAACTGGTAGCGATGCCACTTCCGTGTCGCGCGGATTTTTGATGCGGAGTTTACCGTTTTGAATCACTGAGATATCGGCAGAGGTTCCGCCAATATCGATGGTGATCACATTCTTGGTTTTGCACGCTGCACCCGTCCAGCGCCCGCCGATCACACCACCAGCAGGGCCCGACAGAAGCAGGCCCACAGGCCGAACAGACGAATTTTCAATTGTGGAAATGCCGCCATTTGATTGCATGATGCGCACGGCAGCGTTCACACCATTCTGCTTCAAACGATCTTCTAGACGTCTCAAATAGAGCGAGGTTTTGGGGCCGATATAGGCATTCATTGCCGCCGTCGAAAAACGCTCATACTCACGGATGACGTTCACAACGCCCGACGAGCAGCAAATGAAGGCGTCTGGCAGCACCTCACGCACAATGGCCTCGGCCCGCTTTTCATGAGCATCATTGAGAAAGGAAAACAGGAAGCAAACGATCACTGAATTGAGGCCGCGCTTCTTGAAAAGCTCTGCGGCCGCCCGCACCTGTGCGTCGTCTAAAGGCGTTTCGACTTCACCAGTGGGTGGCATCAATCGCTCATCAACAACAATCCGGTTGCGTCGCTTCACCAGTGGCATGGATTGCCAGGGCACATCATATTGCAGCGAGAAATTATGTGGCCGCTTGTGGCGGGCCATATGCAGAATATCACGGAAACCCCGCGTGGTGATCATGCCTACATCAGCACCTTTGCGCTCAATCACCATATTGGTGGCAACAGTGGTGCCGTGGAACACCATGTCGACATCGGCAGGTGGCACCGCTGCCATCTTGCAAATTTCAACGATGCCCTTCACTACACCAATAGATTGGTCTGCTGGTGTGGAAGCCACTTTGTGTACAAAGATACTTTGCTTGCCCGCTTTGCCACTTCGCTCCAGCACGATATCAGTAAAGGTTCCGCCGACATCCACACCCACCCTGATCATGCCCGAGCTCCTGAAAAGACTACCTCATTAATAACACTTCATACGTTGATATCGTTGGAGTCAAGATAGGCCAGAACGTTTTCCAACGGTTCTACGTCTCCAAACTTCGCGTCAATATCAAACAGGTTCCATTCCACCGCACCTGCGATGCGATCACCAATGCCTTCTTTGACCGCAATAGGCCGGAAACCGTCAGCAATGGCATCTTCGATTGAGTTGCGCACACATGCTGCTGCGGTGACGCCAGTGACAATGACTGTATCCACACCCATGTTCTTCAACATGCCGGAAAGATAAGTGCCATGAAATGCACTGGCCCGCTTCTTAACGATGACATGTTCCCCGTCGCGTGGCGCAATACGACTGTCGATGGCTGCAGCCTCTGACCCTACTTTGAGCACTTCCACTGGGATCTTATTGTGCCAAAGCCCCATGTCACCGGGAACATTGCGGTCTACGACATCACAGGCTGTTGTTGTGTAAACGATGGGCAGGCCACAACGCCGGAAGGCTTCCAGAAGTTTCTGATTGGTCGGAATGACACCTTCGACTTTACGGCCC
>JAYVXY010000252.1:0-10459 GCA_043784785.1 Aestuariivirga sp.
GACCTCATCAGATTTGGTCGAGCAACTGGCTTGTTCAAAGATCCTAATGTCTTTTCCACCTATATGGTGTTTCCCTGTGTTTTGCTGGCCCAACGGCTGCTGCTGGGCACAGGCCGACGGCCGCTTTTGAATTTGGTGTTCTTTGGAATCGTTTTTATCAGTTTGGTTCTGGCCATGTCACGTGGTGCTTGGATAAACGTCTCAGCCTCAATCTTGACAATGGCGATCCTGACTTTTGTCCTGACTGAATCGAACAATATGCGCGGGCGCATTGCCTTCTATTCCTTCGCGGGTGCTTTGATCATAGGCATAACTTTGGTTCTGCTGCTTTCCTCACCCGAAATGCAGCACATGTTCCTTGATCGTTTTACACTCGTTAAAAGCTACGACGCAGGCGAAAGAGGCCGGTTTGGTAATCAACTGAATGCTATTCCATTGCTGCTTGAACGACCATTTGGATTTGGACCAGTCCAATTTACAAAAATCTTTCACGAGGCACCACACAACACCTTCTTGAATTCTTTTTCATCTTGCGGTTGGCTTGGTGGGATTTCATATTTCGCCCTCGTTGGGTGTAATCTTTATGTTGGTTTGCGTACGGCATTCACCAGAGGGCCATTTCAGAACCATGCAATTCTGGTGTTCTCATGTTTGGTTGAAGTGATATTCCAGGGCATCCAAATCGATACAGAGCATTGGCGTCATTACTATTGGATGATGGGCCTGATGTGGGGGCTATTTGCAGCCACATTGAACTATCAAACCTCCGTCCGCCCACCAAGCGTTGCGAAGCCCTCATCGCGATTCATTTTAGTAACGGAAAACGCGCAGTGACCGTTCCTTCAATCTCCAACCTTTCCAAATTGCGCGCGCATTTGGCTGCACTGGTTGGCCACAGATTTTTTGGGTCGGGCCTCATCTCGCTTCTGATCAAAGTCGCCGGGGCTGGATTGTCCTACATCATGTTTGTGGCCTTTGCTCACATGTTGTCGCCCGATCAATATGGAGTATTCGCATTTTCGTTCAACTTGGCCATCGTGATTGCGGCGTTTATTGGCTTTGGATATTCCACTGCCATCCTGCGCTACTGGCCAAAATTCTTGGCTCAGGGCAAGCCAGAACGCGCCAAGGGAGCTGTGTTTATGGGCAGCTGGCTAACATTGCTCGGTGTCATATGCGCCTTACTCATAGGCTTCGGGCTAGATTATTTTGGCGGCCATTATGCAATGCGAAACTACTTGAGCGTGGCCACTTTGGCTGCAACTTTTTGCATTGGCGATTTTGCGTCGGGGGTTTTGCGGGCGCAGAACAGCGTGATTGGGGCAATGCTGCCACGCGATGTTATTTGGCGTATTTTGGCACCATTGGCAGCTCTGGCCCTGATCTGGCTCGGCTTCATCCTTAACAGTACAACAGCCGTTTATATTTGCGCGCTTGTTCTGTTAGCTTTGCTGATTGTGCAAATCATTTTGATCAAAAAGGGGATGGAACATTCCACTGGCCCAGTCCCTGCACAATTGGATTGGATGAGCACGCGCGGCAGCCTTTTGCCGCTCTGGGGTGCTGGTATTGTGTTTGCCATGATCCAGCAGATGGACGTGGTGGTGGTAGGCACCCTGTTGAATGGTGCCGAGACCGGAGCCTATTTCGCCGCCCAAAAAACTGCGACTTTGCTCAGCCTTGTTTTGATTGCCGGTGGTTTGGTAACAGCACCAACCATGGCCGCACTCTATGAAAAGAAAAGCCTTCGTGAACTGCAAAACCTATGTCGCCAACTTGTCATCGCGATTGCTGTTGCAACGTTTCTCGCGTTTGTGTTTCTCGGGCTTACTGGCAGCATTTTGCTAAGCTTCTTCAACCACAGTTTTACGTCGGCCTATCCCGTTCTGATGATCTTGGCATTGAGCTGCATGATTGATGCGATATCCGGCCCCACCGCCTATTTAATGCAAATGACATCTTATGAGAAAGCTTATCTGAAAATAATGGTCGTCTGCTATGTGTTGGTGATTGTCCTTCAAATCATCCTAATCCCAAGGTTTGGAGGCCTGGGCGCGGCCCTCGCATCAGCCAGCGGCACGATCATCTGGAACCTGTGGTCAATCTGGTTATTGCGCGCCAAAGCCGGGCTTGATCCATCAATATTAGGCCTCATCTGGCCACCCAAAACAATGAGTCAAACTCCATGAATTTGAAGACTGAACCTGAAATCGCCGTTTTGATGCCAATCTACAATCCGACCGATGGTTTGAAGGAGTGCTTGGATAGTTTGCGCGCGCAAACTGTGAAGTTTCGACTTTTTATCGTGGATGATGGCAGTAAGAAGAGAGTCGATTATAAAGCGTTCACCCAAAACATGGATTGCAAGATCATAGAGCTCCCACAAAATCTTGGCATAACGGGGGCAATGAATGTGGGTCTTACCGAAATTCTGAAAGGCAATTTCAAATATATTGCGCGGGTTGATTATCCTGATATTTCCGATCCGACACGATTTGAAAAACAGACAGCGTTTCTGTCTACTCACCCGGATTATTGCATGGTGGGCTGCGCGACCAATTTTTTTTACACGCAAACCGGCGTCACCCTGCCCGCGAAGAACCCGCCAAGTTTTGAAGCCTGTATTCGCACGATGAGGTACAATGCCCCTCTCACCCATGGCGCAATCATGTTTCGTGCCGATTTCTGGCAAAAACTTGGTGCGTATACGGATCAATATCCAGCTGCTGAAGACTATGCGATCGAATGTTATGCGTTCGCACAGGGCTATAAATTTGCGAATTTGCCTGAGCAACTCTACACCACAATAGAAATTCAACAATCAATCTCTGTTGTCTCGCGTGCCAAACAATTGAAAAGCCGCTTGGCGCTGCAATGGCGCTATGCCGATTGGCTTTCAATGCACACCTATCTGGGGCTGCTCAGAACATTGGTGTTGATGTATGGTCCAGTGAATCTTTTGCGGCGGGCAAAGAGTCTCCTCGGATAAAAATATGAATGGTTTTAACCAGCACTCTCGGCCACATGGATTTTGGTGCGCAACGGCTTTTCTGGCATCTGACTGAAACTCGCCAAAGCCAAAGCCAGAACCAACGCAGCAAATCCAAACAAGGGACGAAAGGCCGTGTGGATATCGCCACTCGCCACAATTTGTGCAAGCTTGGCGCCCGACGATTCCTCCAAATTTGCCAAGTGCGGCAATTGTGAAAACAACACAGCACCAAACCCAGCCACAATCAATGCGCCGCCAAGCGAACGAAAGAAATTCATTACACCCGTGGCCGTACCCATTTGATGAGGCATAACCGCATTCTGAATCGAAACCGTGGTAATCGGAAAAACGGTTCCTAACCCGATGCTAAGCCCGGCCATCAAGACCTCAACAATAACAAGCCCGGGTGTTACTTTTGCCAAGCCCAATGCCGCCAATCCCAAAACTGAAAAAACCAGACCAACATAGGCTGGGCGTTTGTAATGTGTAGAGCGAGCCATGAATTGTCCCGCAATGATGGCACCAACCACCGTTCCCGACATAAACGGAATAAGCGCCAATCCTGATTGACTGGCCGAAAGTCCAAAAGCCAATTCCATATAAATTGGCAGATAGGCCGTAATGCCGATATAGCAACCCATGATCAAAAGTGCCGTCGCAGTGCCCATAGCCACCACGCGATTACTCAGAATATCAGCCGGAATAAAAGGCTCGGGCGCTGTTTTTAGCCGCCACACAAATGCGCCCCACAGCAAGACCGAACCTGCCAACAGACCGAGAATTTGCGGCGAGTCCCAAGCAAAATGAATGCCGCCCCAGTTCAGGGCCAGCATCAAAGATATGCTCGCCAAGGCCATTAAAGCCGCACCTACAAAGTCCAACCTATGAGGGCGCTCATGGCGCGGCAGTTTCTTCAAAAGCCCGTTGGTCATCAATAATGCCAAGACACCCAGCGGCAAATTGATCCAAAAAATCAGTGACCAATGCCAATGTTCAGACAAGAAACCACCGAGCAATGGCCCCGCCACGCTGCCAAACAAATAAACACCTGAAATATAAACCTGATAACGCGATCTTTCTTTAGGCGACACAATGTCAGCAATAATTGTTTGCGCCAAAGAGATTAGCCCGCCCCCACCCAATCCTTGAATCGCGCGCGCCGCGATCAGAACCAAAAGGCTAGGCGAGAGAGCACACAGCAGCGAACCCAAAATGAATACGCCAATCGCAAACAGCAATGTAATGCGCCGCCCTATAATATCTGAAATCTTCCCATAAAGCGGGGTCACGGCCGTTGATGCGAGCAGATAGGCTGTCACCACCCAAGGCAGATATTCGGGGTTGCCCAAAGCGCGCCCAATGGTGGGCATGGCGGTGACGACAATTGTCTGATCCAGAGCCGCCAAAAACATGGCGACGACAACGCCCGTGATGATCAAACTTACTTCACGGTGCGAAAGCTTGGCAGGCGGTGTTTGAACGTCTGTTGCGATCATCCTGTCTTTTTGAACCGCGCCGCATTAACTTGCAACGCACATTCCCGCAAGGCAGGTCAGACTTTCAAGATGCGTTGCACCAGCGAAACCCAAAATTGCGTGCCCCGCACCAGCAATTCGTCATTAAAATCATAACCAGAATCGTGGAGATTTTTGGATGCGCCATTACCTATTACAAAATAAGCCCCCGGCACCTCTTCCAACATGAAGGCAAAGTCTTCCGAAAACATCAAGGGCCCGGCAAGATCAATCGACAAAGGGTTTTGCCCCAAATCCAACGCGGTGTCGCGCACGGCCTTTGCGGCCAGCGCATTGTTGATGCAAGGTGGATAGACAATACCTTGAGCATAATGAACTTCAGCAACACAGCCAAACGAAGCGGCCTGGCGCTTTAGGAGATCAGGAATACGCGCCGCCATCATGTCACGCGTCATATTCGAACATGTACGCACGCCAATCTTCAATGAAACAGATTCAGGAATGGCCGTGGCCAATACACCGCCGTTGATGGCACCTACAGTCACAGCGACAGGTTCCAACGGGTCAGTATTCCGTGAAACGACAGTTTGCAGTGCCATCACAGCACTTGATGCCGCAACAATAGGATCAATCGCCTGATGCGGAAAAGCGCCATGCCCGCCAACACCTCGAATGGTCACATCCACAATATCAATTGAAGCCGTTATGGCGCCTGCGCGCACCCGCACCTGCCCCATGGCCTCGCCCGGCAGATTATGCAGCGCAAAAATTTGATCAGAGGCAAAGCGCTTCAACACACCCTCTTTCACCATGCGGTGCGCCCCACTGATATCTTCTTCAGCAGGCTGAAAAATCAGATGAACGGTGCCGTCAAAATCAAAGGTTTCCGAAAGATAACGCGCCAGACCGAGCAGCATTGTGGTGTGACCATCATGACCACAAGCATGCATCTTGCCAGCATGGCGCGAGGCATAAGCCAAACCCGTTGTTTCATGAATAGGCAAACCATCCATATCCGCCCGGATCGCAAGCGTCCTGCGGCTGGTGCCGTTCACCAATGTGCCAATCACGCCCGTGCCAGCAACACCTGTGGTAACACCAAAGCCGAGGCGCGAAAGTTCTTCAGCCACCAATTTGGCCGTGCGGTGTTCTTCAAATGCCAATTCAGGGTGCATGTGCAAGTCGCGGCGCAAAGCCACGAGTTCACCAGCAAAACCAATTATCCGATCATACATCATCGACGGGTTGGTATCAGTTTTTCCGCATATCCAAAAGCCCGCGTGATAATGAAGGTTAGGGCCATGTAAATAAGAGCGAGGAAAATCAGTGGCTCATAAATGATGTAGGTGTCTTGTTGGACTTTGAAGACAACAGCCATCAAATCCATAACCGGTAACGCAAAAATCAACGGTGTTGATTTCAGTTGGCCAATGACTTCTCCTGTCAGGGTTGGCAACACCTGCAAGATTGCGCGCGGCAACCAAACGCGGGACAATACTTTCCAAGAGCTCATGCCAATGGCCCGCGCGGCTTCAAGCTCGCCACGTGGAACCGAAAGAAATGCGCCGCGCATGATCTCGGCCTCGTATCCGGCAAAGCTCATTGTGAAGGCGGCCAGCACATAATAAATCGCGTCAAGCCGGATCAACCACATGGCATGTTCTTTCATTCCCGGAATAAACGGAAAAATCGAACCAATGCCGGCATAGAGCATATAAAGCTGCATCAGCAGCGGGGTAAACCGAATATAGCCACAAAAAGCTTTAGCCAAGACACGTAGCGGCCAAGCCCCCGTCACCTGCACCAATCCAATCGGGATAGCGAAAACAAATCCAAGGATCACGGAAAACACCCAAACAAATAGTGTTACTCCCAGCCCTTGGGCAAAATATGGAAGATAACTTGGTAGCCATGACCAGTGCACTTGCTCTTACCCCAATGCCCGCTGGCCGCGTCGCAACCGATTTTCCAACATTCTAAAGAACCAAGTCGAACGCGAAATCAAAATGTAAATTGCCATCGCCACCGCATAAAGAAGCATATATTGCTTATTCATGCCTGCCGCTTGCTTTGTAGCCAAGGCCAATTCCCCAAACCCAACCACCGAAACCAACGCTGAATCCTTGGTGATATTTAGCCACAGATTGGAAAGGCCCGGCAGAGCATTCGGCAGCATGGCAGGCAATGTTATTCTTCGAAATTGCAAGATCGGGCCCATACCAAAGGCCTTGGCAGCTTCGCTCTGCCCCAGAGGCACGGCTTGAATTGCGGCACGGAGAACTTCCGTTGAATAGGCACCTTGGACAATGCCCAAAACAAAAATTGATGCGATCAATCCATTGATCTCAATCGGCCCATGGCCTAGCGTTTTCAAAAGGCCATTAATCGCATCAGTGCCCGCATAATAAAGCAGCAGGATCAGAACCAGCTCAGGAACGGCCCGCCCAATTGTGGTGTAACCGTTCAAAATACCCTTAACAAGGCGACCGCCATTGAGCTTGCCAACGGCACCCAACAGCCCAAGACCCAAGCCTAAGGCATAACCGAAAAAAGAAATTTGAATGGTATTAAGCGCACCCCAAAAAAGCTCGTCGCCATAACCTTGATCACCCCACGACAATAAATTTGCCCAATAGGCTAGGCGTTCGGCCCAAGTCGTGATGATCGCAAAATACAAGTCATAGTCCCCTAAAAATCGGGTCGCCAAAAATGGCGACCCGACTTCATTGCTTATTTCTTAGCAGGTGTTACGACTTTGCCTTCAAGCTTCCAGGTCGCTGTGATCTTGTCATAGGTACCGTTGTTAGCCAGATCCTGAATGCCCTTGTTCAACTTATCGAGCAGAGCTGTGTCTTCTTTGCGAATACCAAAGCCAACCCCTGGTCCAAGCACATCAACGTCAATCGGAACCGCGCCTTTTTGCTCACAACATCCACCTTGATCCGAGGTCAAGAATGCATCAAGCGCCACGCCATCGGCCATGACATAGTCAAGACGACCAGCAGCCAAATCGGCATTGGCTTCATCTTGTGTTTGATAGGTCTTAACAACCGCACCCTTTGGCTCATAATATTTCGCGATATAAGCGGCATGAGTGGTTGAAATCTGCACACCAACTGTCTTGCCCTTCAAATGCTCAGGTGAGAAGTCTTTGTCTGCACTTTTCGGTCCAATAAGAACAGCGGCAGAGTTATAATACATGCTCGAGAAATTGATGGTTTCAGCACGCTTCGGCGTGATCGACATGGATGACATGATCGCATCAAACTTCTTGGCTTGCAGCGCTGGAATAATGCCATCCCATGCCACTTCTTCGATTGCGCATTTCTCGCCGATGTCAGCGCAAACGGCGTTCATGAAGTCAACTTCCCAGCCGACCCATTTGCCCGAAGCATCCTTCGAGGTGAAGGGCGCATAAGGTTCAGCAGCCACACCAATTTTCAAATCTGCATAGGCAGGTGCCGTTGCAAACAGCGCGCCCGCAGCAATAGCGGTAAGCAAAAGATGTTTAGTATATTTCATTTTCGTCTCCCTTAACTTTCAGTGTTAAATTGGGCACAAGCATTCGCAACCCAACTATTCCCCAATTCAGTCTATCCCATACTCCATTTCCGCAACACTAGTGGATGCTAGAAACGAACTGTTTACAACGCTCGCTGTTTGGCGAACCAAACACCTGTTTCGGCGGCCCCTCCTCTTCCACAATACCCTTGTGCAGATACATCACGTGAGAAGATACATCGCGCGCAAATTTCATTTCATGGGTTACCAAAATCATGGTGCGCCCCTCTTCCGCCAAATCACGGATCACTTTCAAAACTTCCCCCACAAGTTCAGGATCAAGCGCTGAGGTCGGTTCGTCAAACAACATCACCTTAGGTTCCATGCATAAGGCCCGCGCAATGGCAGCGCGTTGCTGCTGGCCGCCTGACAGAAAAGCTGGATATTGATCACGCTTTTCAAAAAGTCCAACCTTGTTCAACAGGGCCTCACCTCGCTCTATTGCTTCTTTTTTTGAAAGCCGCAAAACATGCACCGGCGCTTCAATCACATTTTGCAACACTGTCATATGCTGCCATAAATTAAAACTTTGAAACACCATTCCCAGCTTGGTGCGAATGCGCTCAACTTGGCGTTTATCCGAAGGGTGCAAATTTCCGTCTGCGCCGGGCTTTAACGAAATCTCCTCGCCAGTGACCACAATGCGACCGCGCGACGGCAATTCCAGGAAATTGATGCAACGCAAAAATGTGCTTTTGCCAGAGCCTGATGATCCGATCATCGAAACCACATCGCCTTGCTTTGCGATAAGGCTAACGCCTTTCAAGACTTCCAATGGGCCAAATGATTTGTGCAGATCATCCACCACCACCGCTGTCTGTGCATTCGCACTTGCCAAAAGCGTTACCTCCAAAGAAACTTAATTAAATGACAATAACATGCAATTTCAAGAGGTCAAACAACTTCCAAAAATCGTTTTGCCGCCAACCCATGCTGTTCGCGCAGTAATTCCAGATCAATGGTGACCGGCTTTCCGTCAACCAATTTCCAATCGCCAGCAATCATCACGCGATCAGCACGATGTGCACCGCACAGAACCAATGCTGCCAAAACATCGCCCGCCCCTGAGAAGCGCAGTTCGTCCAGCTTGAACATCGCAAGGTCGGCTTGTTTGCCCAAAGCAATCTTGCCGATATCATCGCGCCCCAAACATTTGGCCGAGCCTTCAGTAGCCCAACGCAGAACATCGAGATGGGAGACTTTTGCATTATAGGTCAGACGATTAAGCAACAACGCATGACGCACACCTTCCATCAAATTCGAGCTGTCGTTTGAGGCTGATCCGTCAACACCCAGTCCTACTGGCACACCCGCTGCCTCGAGTTCGCATGTGCGGCATTGCCCAGAGGCAAGCGTCATATTGGACGTTGGACAATGGCAAACACCAACACCGTGCTTGCCCAGTTTCGCAATATCGGCATCGCTAAAATAAATCCCATGCGCCAACCAAGTGCGATTGTTCAGCCAGCCACAATCTTCCAAATAATCCAGCGGCCGCATTCCAAATTGGGATTTGCAAAAATCATCTTCGTCATGTGTCTCAGCCAAATGAGTGTGCAATCGGCAGTTATGTTTCACAGCCAGCAAAGCCGTGTCACGCATCAATTCCCGCGTGACGGAGAAGGGCGAACATGGTGCCAGAGCGATCTGAATTGTGGCACCAGCTTCGCGTTGATGGTATTTCCCAATCACCCTTTCACAGTCAAAAAGGACCGTATCGTGATCCTGAACCACCGAGTCGGGTGGCAAACCACCATCCTTGACGGACAGATTCATTGAGCCACGCGTCACCATCATGCGCATCCCCAAGCGCCGTGCCTCCTCCACCTGAATATCCATTGCATCGTCTAGCCCACCCGGGAAAACATAGTGGTGATCCGAGCTGCAAGTCACACCTGACATTAGCAATTCCGTCAGCGCTAACCTTGTGGCAATGCGGTGCGCGCCTGGTGTCAGCCGCGCCCAAAGTGGATAGAGCGCCTTGAGCCAATCAAACAATTCTTTGTTAATTGCGTTAGGGTGCGCCCGCGTGAGAGTTTGATAGAAATGATGATGCGTGTTTATCAATCCCGGCAAAACCACGTGCTGGCTCGCATCAAAAACCAGATCATGGTTTGGAATGGCACCAGCCGCCACCATTTCCACGATAACACCAGCGTCAATAACAACACCGCCCGATGCGCCTTCCGCTAAAATTGCTAGGGGCTGCTTGATCCACATCCGCATTCGGGTCTAACCTCCAAATCACAACGCCGCAAACATAGCGGCACTGAGGGAGAATCAAATATGAAATTCACAAAATCCACTTTGGTGGCCTTGTGTGCCACAACTTCAATTTTGGGCAACGGCCTGAGCAGTCTGGCATGGGCCGATGGCGGCGAGGGCCAACTGAATATTGTGGCTTGGCCCGGTTATGTTGAGCGTGGTGAAA
>JAYVXY010000253.1:0-10442 GCA_043784785.1 Aestuariivirga sp.
TCATCCTTGCGCTTAGCCCTTGGCATGGAGTCGAAGGCTTTTTCGGCGGCTTCGGCGAAGTCTTCGTCGAGGCCTTCGGGCACGCCGTCAGCGATCACCACCATATCTTCGGCCAGTTCCAGCTTCTCGGTGATCACCGCTGTGGCAAACACGATGCCGGCGAATGACAATTTGCGGCGGTATTTGGCCGGGCCATCTTCGCTTGGCACAATCAATTTGCCATCGACATGCAATCTGCCCCCCGGCGCTTCATCAACGATCTCAGCGGGGCTTGGACAAAGCCGCGCAATCTTCAAATCTTCGAGGATCAGCGTTTCCTTGATGCCATTGGCCATGGCAAACGCCGCATGGGCGCGAAGGTGACGCGGCTCACCGTGCATCGGCACAACAATGCGCGGGCGCACCCACTCATACATCAATTTTAGTTCACCTTGGCGCGGGTGGCCTGATGAATGAACCAGCGCATCATCTGCCGTGATCGTATCAACATCAAGCTGTGCCAGATTGTTGAGCACAGCAGAAACAATCTTCTCATTGCCCGGAATGGTGCGGGCGGAGAAGATGACGAGATCACCCTCTTCCAGCGCGATGTTGGGATGGGCATCTTCACCAATGCGGGCGATGGCGGCGCGGGGTTCACCTTGGCTGCCGGTGCAGAGGAGCATGATCTTGTCACGCGGCAGATAGCCGAATGCATCTTCATCCAGAAATTTGCCCGCGTCTTTCAGGTATCCGCAAACGCGGGCGGCTTCGATGGTGTTGCGCATGGCTCGGCCGGCAATCACCACTTCGCGTCCAGCGGCACGCGCGGCCTTCACCGCTGAAGAAATGCGTTCCACATGAGAGGCAAAAGTGGTGATAGCCACGCGGCCAGTGGCGTGGGTGAGAATATCGGTAAGTGTTGCCGCAACATCTTTTTCAGAAGGCGACATGCCTTCGCGCAGCACATTGGTTGAATCGCACACCAGCACATCCACGCCCTTATCGCCGATTTCACGAAAGCGCTTCTCATTAATGGTCGGACCCAACAACGGCGTGCGGTCAATCTTCCAATCGCCGGAATGCAGCACTTTGCCGAATTCGGTTTCAATATAGAGCGCGCAAGATTCTGGAATGGAGTGCGTGACGTTGACAAACTCAAGCGTGAAGGAGCCGAGGGTGAAAGGCTTGAGGGGCTTGTGGATGACTACCGGCACATCTTCTTCAATGCCATGTTCACGGAATTTCAGCTTCATCAATTCGGCGGCAAAGGCTGTGCAATGCACTTCGCATTTCAATTGCGGCCAAAGCCTTGCCACGGCTCCGATATGATCTTCATGCGCGTGGGTAATCACAAGGCCTGCGAGGCGTTTGCGGTTCTTGGAAATGAACCCCACATCAGGCAAAATAACATCGATGCCCGGTTCACTATCGTCGCCAAACTTAACGCCAAGATCAACCATCAACCATTCGCGTGTGTTGGCTGGCCCCACACCATAGCAATAGCAGTTCATGCCAATTTCGCCAGTGCCGCCCAATGGCAGGATAACGAGATCATTCAATGGTTCGTGTTTCTTTTTGGCGTTCATGCCGGTTATTTCTCTTGGTGATTGGTTGCGCGGACATCGCCTGCGTAGATGGTGATTTCGGCTCCGCTCTCCTGAATCATGATCATGGCGCCGTCTTCATTCAAGCCTTTGAAAATGCCATGCCTGATTGCCGCGCCAGTGTCTACTGAAACTGGCTGGTTGATATTGAGTGCATGGGTTTCCCATGCGGTTTTTATGGCGGGGAAATTCGCTCCCCTCGCCCAGATTTGCAACCAATATTGTAGCCTTGATGACAAAACTTCATGTGTTGCTTTAACGGTGACCTGTGGCGCATGGGCGCTGAGACAGGCGGTGGCATAGGGCATGTTTTCAGGGGCGTGGGCGATATTCATGCCGATTCCCAAAGCCATTACAGGCGGCGATTGCGATATGATTTCCGACAAAATGCCGCATAATTTGGCCCCGCCCAACAGGCAATCATTGGGCCATTTCAATGTGATGGGCGTGTTTTTGGTAAAGTTGGTTGCAACATCATGCACAGCCAAGGCCGCGACAAAACCGATTTGACCAGCTTTTGATTGGTCAGAACCTGGGGAGAAAAGCAGCGTGGAATAGAGATTGCCGGGTTTGGAGTGCCACTGGCGACCGAGACGACCCCGGCCTGCCGTTTGCGCGTCAGAGACAATCCAGATCGGCCCCGCCTCACCTTGTTCCCACAGGCGGCGCGCCTCGCTATTGGTGCTGTCGATCGTATCGTAATGGAGAACAGGGATCGGTGTAATCACGCTTAATACAATGATGCAGCCGCAGCCGCCGCCAGATGCAGCAAGGGTTGTGCGAACAGTGCGAACAGAAGCGAGAATGCACCTGCCGCGTAAATCACCCAATTCACTTCGCCGTCGATTTTATCGAAGGCTGGTGCCGGTTCATCGAAATACATGATCTTGATGATGCGCAGATAATAATAGGCACCAACCACACTGGCGACGACGCCGATCACAGCGAGTGCAAACAGGCCGGCTTTTACAGCGGCCAAGAATACAAACAGCTTGCCGAAGAAACCAGCCAAAGGCGGAATGCCGGCGAGTGAGAACATCAGCATGGCGAGTACAAAGGCATGGCCCTTATTGTTGCGGGCAAGACCGGAAAGATCGGAGATGTTTTCAACATAAACACCATCGCGGCGCATGGCGATGACGCAGGCAAACACGCCCAGAGTGGTGACAAGATAGATCAGCATATAGACCATCACACCTTGCACCCCCTCAACCGAACCAGCCGCCAAGCCCACCAGGGCAAAGCCCATATTGGCGATTGATGAATAAGCCAGCAGGCGTTTGATGTTGGATTGGCCGATGGCGGCAAAGGCACCGAGCACCATGGAAGCTATGGACACGAACACCACGATCTGTTGCCAATCATGGGTGACGGCCGCAAAGGGGCCAACCATGACGCGGGTGAATAAGGCAATTGCTGCAATCTTTGGTGCTGCGGCAAAGAACGCCGTGACGGGCGAAGGGGCACCCTCATAGACATCTGGCGTCCACATGTGGAACGGCACAGCAGAAACTTTGAAGGCAAGACCCGCAATGATGAAGACAATGCCAAAGATGACACCGAGATTGGAGCCCGAAACCGCCAGCGCATCGCCAATGGCAGTGAAACCGGTTTGACCAGTGAGGCCATAAACCAGTGATGCGCCATAAAGCAACATGCCGGATGACAATGCACCGAGCACAAAATATTTCAGACCTGCTTCGGATGATTTGGCGCTGTCGCGGTTGATTGCGGCCACCACGTAAAGGGCCAGTGATTGCATTTCGAGGCCCATGTAAAGCGAGATCAAATCATTGGCCGAAATCATGATCAACATGCCAACGGTGGCCAGCATGATCAACACGGGGTATTCATTCGAGTCCATCTTGGTGCGCGCCAGAAAACGTCCCGACATCGCAAGTGTGACGGCAGAACCCAAAAGCGCCAAGACTTTCATGAAGCGGGCAAATGGATCGGCCACGAATGCGCCGCCGAAAGCTGTGACTGTGCCACTGCCTGATTTCCAAACAATAAGTGCCGCCACCACAGCGAAAGAGACGATGGCCGCCATGCGTATGGCTCCGGGGGTGACTGTTTTGGAAAACACGCCTTCCATCAACATGATCATCGCCAGCACAGCGAGAATGATTTCAGGAAGGGCCGCGGCTGCGCCGATTTGCTGGAACAAGGGGATCATTTCATCACCGCATGCAAAGTTTTGATAATGGCTTCAACGGGTGTGCCGAACACATCCAAAAGCGGTGAAGGATAGAGCCCGAAGAAAATCGTCAAAATCACCAATGGTGCGAGCATGGCCAATTCGCGTGGCGTGATATCGGGGATGCGCATCAACGAGGCTTTTTCCAAAGCGCCCAAGACCACGCGGCGATAGAGCCACAATGCATAGGTCGCCGACAAGATCACACCCGTGGTAGCAAAGAAGGCCACCCAAGTGTTGTTCTGGAATGTGCCGAGCAATGTCAGGAATTCGCCAACAAAACCGGAAGTTCCGGGCAGGCCTACATTGGCCATGGTGAACAGCATGAAGATGAAGGCATAAAGCGGCATGCGGTTCACAAGGCCGCCATAGGCTGTGATGTCTCTGGTGTGCATCCGGTCATAAACCACGCCGACACACAGGAACAAAGCGCCCGACACCAAGCCATGGCTGATCATCTGGAATAAGGCACCATCCATGCCCTGCCTTGTGAATGAGAAAATGCCCATGGTCACAAACCCCATATGGGCAACCGATGAATAAGCAATCAGCTTTTTCATATCTTCCTGCACCAGCGCCACCAATGATGTGTAGATGATGGCAATGACGGAAAGTGTGTAAACCAGCGGCTGGAAGTAATGGCTGGCATCGGGGAACATGGGCAGCGAGAAGCGAAGGAAGCCGTAACCACCCATTTTCAAAAGAATCGCAGCCAGGATAACCGAACCTGCGGTTGGCGCTTCAACGTGCGCATCTGGCAACCAAGTGTGCACCGGCCACATTGGCATTTTCACAGCAAAAGAAGCAAAGAACGCGAGCCAAAGCCACGTTTGCATTTCAGCCGGAAAGCCGGGGCTGCGCGTCAGAAGCTCAGCAATATCGGTCGTGCCTGCTTGCCAATACATGGCGATAATGGCCAGCAGCATGAGCACTGAACCCAGCAATGTATAAAGGAAAAACTTGAAACTGGCATAAACCCGGCGCGGGCCACCCCACACGCCGATGATCAAGAACATGGGGATCAAACCGGCTTCGAAGAACAAGTAGAACAAGACCAGATCAAGCGCGCAGAACACACCGATCATCAAGGTTTCGAGCACCAGAAACGCGATCATATATTCGCGCACGCGGGATTTCACGAACCAGCTGGCGGCGATGCAGATGGGCATCAAGAGTGTCGTGAGGATGACGAAGGGCATGGAAATGCCGTCAACACCCATGCGGTAGCCAGCGATGTTGCCAAGCCATGGGTGGTTTTCAACCAGTTGGAAACCCGCCACTCCTGATTTGAAGTTCCACAGGACTATTAGCGAGACCAGGAAGGTGATGATCGTTGTCCACAATGCAGCCCAGCGCGAATAACGCGCTGCGGCTTCATCCTCGCCACGGGCGAATAAAATGAACGCTGCGCCGACTAGCGGCAGGAATGTGACAACGGAAAGCAAGGGCCAATTCGACATTTAGTGAGCGCCCCCGAACGAGAACCATGAAACAATTGCCGCAACGCCAATCAACATGGCAAAGGCATAATGATAAACATAACCGGTTTGCAGGCGCACAACCTGGGTTGTTACACCCGCCACGCTGGCCGCCACGCCATCAGGCCCGAAGCCATCAATAATGGTGCCATCACCCTGCTTCCAAAACAAGCGGCCCAACCAGAATGCGGGGCGCACAAAGATGAAATTATATAACTCATCAAAATACCATTTGTTCAGCAGGAATTGATAAGCGGGTTGATGCATTTTCGCCAAGCCTTCGGGCAATGACTTGTCGCGGATATAGAACAGATAAGCCAGAGCAAGTCCCGCCAACATCGCAAGCGTTGCCGCCCACTTCACCAGCACCGGAACGCTTTCCATATGTTGCAACAGTTGGTTTTCAGGCGCACGATAAAGCGCCCTGCCCCAGAATTCAGCCTGACCTTCACCAATGAACCAGTGCTGGAATGCAAAGCCCGCAATCACGGCGCCCGCCGCCAACACATAAAGCGGCACCAGCATGACAGCGGGGCTTTCGTGGATATGAGAAACTGTTTCCGCATCGGCATTGGTTGGGCCATTGAAGGTCATAAACGCCAAGCGCCATGAATAGAATGAGGTGCAGAAGGCAGCGATAACCAACAAACCAAAGGCGAAGATGGCGGGTGACGAACCGTAAGCAAATGCTGCTTCAATGATGGCATCCTTCGAGTGGAAGCCAGCAAAGCCACCAATGCCGGGAATGCCAACGCCCGTCAGTGCAAATGTGCCGATCAGCATCATTGCCCAGGTCAAACGGATGTGCCGAACAAGGCCACCCATTTTGCGCATGTCCTGTTCGCCAGACATGGCATGGATGACTGAGCCTGCGCCCAGGAACAGCAAGGCTTTGAAGAAGGCGTGGGTGAAAAGATGGAATATGCCGATGCCATAACCACCAACACCCATGGCCACAAACATGTAACCCAGCTGCGAGCAGGTCGAATAGGCAATCACCCGCTTAATGTCGTTTTGCACAAGGCCAACGGTTGCGGCAAAGAAGGCCGTGACCCCGCCAACGATGATGACAACGGCCCGCGCATCAGGTGAGAGTTCAAACAATGGCGACATGCGGGCCACAAGGAACACACCAGCCGTTACCATCGTCGCAGCATGGATCAAGGCTGATACAGGGGTTGGGCCTTCCATCGCGTCTGGCAACCATGTGTGCAGCAGGAACTGGGCCGATTTGCCCATGGCACCCATGAACAGCAGCAAGCACAGGGTTGTGAGCGTATCAAAATCATGGCCGAGGAAATGAATGGTTTTGCCAACTACATCGGGTGCGTGGTCAAAAATGGTTTGGAATTCAACCGAACCATAGACCATGAACACACCAAAGATGCCGAGTGCAAACCCGAAATCGCCCACACGGTTGACCACGAAGGCTTTAATGGCGGCAGCATTGGCGCTTTCGCGCGTGTACCAAAAGCCGATCAACAGATAGGAGGCAAGGCCCACGCCTTCCCAACCGAAGAACATCTGCACCAGATTGTCAGACGTGACCAACATCAACATGGCGAAGGTGAAGAGCGAGAGATAGGCAAAAAAGCGCGGCTGATGCTCGTCATGGTTCATATAACCAAGCGAATAGACATGCACTAGCGCAGAGACAGTATTCACCACCACCAGCATTACGGCAGTGAGTGCATCCAAGCGAATGGCCCATGGGGCTTTCAGTGTGCCGGAGGTAATCCAGCTTAACAATTCAATGCGGCTATCATGGCCTTCATGCAGGAAGCCCCAGAAGATGATCCATGACATCAACGCACCTAAACACAACATGCCAGTGGTCAAATACATCGGCCAAGCTGGACCATCATAATGACCGTGGTGACCATCGTCAGCGTGATCTCGGTTTGTGCCATGGTTGTCATGCGAGCCATGATCACTATAAACATCGGCATCGTTTCCGAGTTGCTTAAATGCCTTGGTGCCGAACAGGCCCGCAATCAGCGCGCCCAGCAATGGCAGGAAGAGAATTGCCTGAACCATGATGCGCTTCAGCCCTTCATCAAGTTGATATCCTCAACCGCGATGGAACCGCGGTTGCGGTAATAGGTGACAAGAATGGCAAGGCCGATGGCCGCTTCACCAGCAGCCACGGTGAGAATAAGCAGTGCGAAAATCTGCCCCACAAGATCATGCAGATAAGATGAGAAAGCCACGAGATTGATGTTCACAGACAGCAAAATCAGCTCAATCGACATCATGATGATGATCACGTTTTTGCGGTTGAGGAATATGCCAAACACGCCAATCGTGAAAATTATGGCCGCGACGATGAGATAATGCGTAAGGCCAACCATCAGATGCCCTCCCCCGATTTTACATTTTTGATTTCAACGGCTGTCGCTGGCCCGCGCGCCACTTGATCGGCGATCAGCTGGCGTTTTACATTTGGCTTGTGACGCATGGTGAGCACGATGGCACCGACCATGGCGACCAGCAAAATGAGGCCGGCCATTTGGAAGAAGAACACATATTTTGTGTAAAGGATTTGGCCGATGGCTTGGGTGTTGGTGATATCACCCGCAGCCGGAGCAGAAGCATGCGCGATGAGATCGGGTGAGATGGTCCAAGCACCAACCAGCAAGATTGTTTCAACCAGCAGAATGAGGCCGATCACGCCGCCAATGGGCAGATAATCAAGAAAGCCCTCGCGCATTTCGACAAAATCGACATCGAGCATCATGACCACGAAGAGGAACAACACGGCCACGGCGCCCACATAAACCACCACTAAAATCATGGCGAGAAATTCAGCGCCAAGCAGCACGAACAATCCAGCGGCATTGAAGAAACACAGGATCAAGAACAGCACCGAATGCACCGGGTTGCGCGCCGTGATCACCAGCACCGCCGAAGCGATGGCGGCGAGTGAGAAGAGGTAAAAGAAGAAGGTGATTGCCATTGTTCCTGCCCCTTAGCGATATGGCGCATCAAGCGCAATGTTACGGGCGATTTCACGCTCCCAGCGATCACCATTATCCAACAGTTTTTCCTTGTTGAACAAAAGCTCTTCGCGGGTTTCAGTGGCGTATTCAAAATTCGGGCCTTCGACAATGGCATCAACCGGGCATGCCTCTTGGCAGAAGCCGCAATAGATGCACTTTACCATGTCAATGTCATAACGTGTGGTGCGCCTTGTGCCATCATTGCGGCGTGGGCCTGCTTCAATGGTGATGGCCTGAGCCGGGCAAATGGCTTCACAGAGTTTGCAAGCGATGCAGCGTTCTTCGCCGTTGGGATAGCGGCGCAGCGCATGTTCACCACGGAAGCGGGGTGACAACATGCCCTTTTCATGCGGATAATTCAGCGTAGCTTTTGGGGCCACCAGATATTTGAGGCCTAACCACAAAGCCGAAACAAATTCAGCCAGAAATAATGAGCGCGCGGTTTGAGACAATCTCATGATGGCAACCATCCCATATAAACAAGTACGCCAGAGGTGATGACCACCCAAGCCAGCGAAATCGGCAAAAATACTTTCCAGCCCAAGCGCATTAACTGGTCATAGCGATAACGCGGCACAATCGCCTTCGTCATGGCGAACATGAAGAACACAAACACCAGCTTGATCATGAACCAGATGACACCGGGCACCCAGTTGAGCACAGGCACATCAATGATTGGCAACCAGCCGCCCAAAAACAGAATCGATGTCATGGCGCACATCATGGTGATGGCGACATATTCACCAAGCATGAACAGCAGATATGGCGTTGAGGAATATTCGACCATGAAGCCAGCCACAAGTTCTGATTCCGCTTCGACCAAGTCGAATGGCGGGCGGTTGGTTTCAGCCAAAGCCGAGATAAAGAAGATGATGAACATCGGGAACAGCGGAATGAAATACCAATCCAAGAACGAGGCTGGCAAGCCAAGCTTGGTGCCAAGGCCGTGATGTTGAGCGTGAACAATATCGGTCAGGTTCAATGAACCTGCGCACAGCAAAACCGTGATGATCACAAAGCCGATAGAGACTTCATATGACACCATTTGCGCAGCCGAGCGCAACGCCGACAGGAATGGGTATTTCGAGTTCGAAGCCCAGCCACCCATGATGATGCCATAAACGCCAAGCGATGAGAGCGCGAAGAGATAGAGGATGCCCACATTGATATTGGCAATGGCCCAGCCTTCATTGATGGGAATCACAGCCCAAGCGCCGAGTGCCAGAAGTGCAGTCACAATTGGCGCAATGACGAACACGCCCTTGTTGGCACCATCGGGAATGATGACTTCTTTCAGTGCGAACTTGATCAAGTCGGCGAATGATTGCAGCACGCCCCAAGGGCCAACAACGTTTGGCCCACGGCGCATCTGCACAGCAGCCCAGACTTTGCGATCAAAATAAATCAAGAATGAAACAACAATCAGAATGGCCACGAGCAAGCACACGCTTGTTAACGCAATCCAGCCGACGAGTGCTAAAACCTCTAACATCGCTTTACTCCGCCGCCTGCAATGTACGGCCATTTTTCAGGGCCGAACATTCCGCCATGGTGCGCGAAGCACGGGCGATTGGGTTGGTGAAATAGAAATCTTTCACCGGTGATTGGAATGGCGCTGATGTGGTTTTGCCGGCACCTTGGGCGAGTTCGACCAGTGCCGCAGCATCAGCTTTGTGCACTTGGTCGAGGCTGGCCAATTGCGGGGCAATTTTATACATCGCTGCCCGCAGTTCTTCCAAATTATTCCACGGCAAAGTTGCGCCCAAGCTTTCAGACAGAGCGCGGATGATCGCCCAATCCTCTTTGGCATCGCCGGGTGGGAATGCGGCGCGCGTGGTCATTTGGGCGCGGCCCTCGGTGTTCACATAAGTTGCCGATTTTTCGGTGTAAGCAGCGCCCGGCAAAACCACATCCGCACGTTCAGCGCCAGCATCGCCGTGGCTGCCCATATAGACAACAAAACTGTTGCCCAATTGCTTGGTGTCGATTTCATCAGCACCGCTCAGGAACAACACATCAAGTGATTTGCCCGCAGCGGCTTTGAGCATGGCATTGGTGTTCATGCCGTCATCGCCGGGAAGTGCACACACATCAAGCGCGCCGACGCGGCCAGCGGCAGTGTGCAGAATGTTAAAGCCGTTCCAACCGTCTTTGATCACACCGATGGAAGTTGCGGCTTTAT
>JAYVXY010000254.1:0-10370 GCA_043784785.1 Aestuariivirga sp.
ACTTTGCCAATCCGGCCAGCGCCGATCACACCAAATCTAATCATGATATTTCTCCGTTGATAAATTGAATTTATTGGCTGGCTCGAACATTGACAAGAGTGGGGCTTCAGATGCCACCTTTGTTCAGCCCTTCAAAAGCGACTTTAATTGGGTGTTTGGATCTTCAAGTTGTGTAGCGCTTGGCGAAATGTTTTTGGCAATCAGCATCTCAGCCAGGCGCACATCACGCGCGATCGAGTTGCCGGGGCCAATGCCACTAGCCCCCACCAGTCTTCCGTCATCAGTCAGGTGGAACATGATGAAGGCTTGCGGCGATAGATGGCGGGTAACAGTCTTGGTGCCCAAATCTCCCATCCCTGCAATCTGCAAGGTGAGATCATGCTGATCAGACCAGAACCACGGCACGGCATTGTGAACTTTGCTGCCGCCCAACATATTTTCAACTGCGGTATTGGCTTGATCAGACGCGCTGCGCCAGGCTTCTAACCGCGTGCGCTTGCCGCCAAAAAGCCCATGCGGAAAATTGCAACAATCACCTGATGCAAACACATCAGGGTCACTGGTGCGCAGATGTTCATCGCATAGTATGCCGTTTTCGATTTTCAAACCGGCTTCAGCGGCAAGGGTGACTTCCGGTGCCGCACCAATGCCAGCGATAATCAAATCAGCGTCAATCACACGGCCATCGGCCAGATGCACGGCGTGCTTTTCAAGTTTCGTGAGGCCGGTTCCTGTGAGAAGTTTAACACCTTCAGCAATGTGCTTGTCATGCACAATCCTGGCGATGGCTTCAGGCACACCACGCATCAAGATGCGTGGCTGAGCTTCAATAAGGGTTACATCACAGCCGCGCTTGCGAGCGCTAGCGGCCAATTCTAGCCCGATAAAGCCACCCCCAATGATCGCGATTTTGTTTCCCGGCTTGAATTGAGCCCGTAAATGTTCGGCATCTGAAAAGTCACGCAGCGTTAAAGCAAATTCACCGCCCTCAATATTCAGTCGGCGTGGTTTGGCGCCAGTTGCGATCAATAGCTTTTCGTAAGGCACTAAAGCGCCGCTGCTCAAAGAAACTGTTTTGGCCTTCACATCCAACTTCACGGCCTTGGCATTGCGAATGAAGGTGGCATTCAGCGAGCGCAATTGATCATCATCTAACAGAAAGGCAGGAGTCGGAGCTTCATCAGCCGTGATTGCCGCCTTCGACAATGGTGGGCGGTCATAAGGCAATTGGGCTTCTTCACCGATCAAGGTAATGGGCCCTTGATAGTCAGCGGCGCGCAACGCAATGACAGCCCGTGCACCGGCCATGCCAGCGCCCACAATCACCATGCCAGGATTGCTCATGGGGCTTACGCGATGTTGATGAAGACTTTGCCGGCCTCCACCTTAACGGGATAGGTTTTCAAGTTCACACATACGGGTGCACCCTTTGCGGCACCAGTGGTATAATCAAACCGACCATTATGTTTGGGGCATTCGATGATATGATCCATCACCAAACCATCGGCCAAGTGAATTTTTTCATGGGTGCACAGACCGTCGGTGGCATAGAATTTGTCAGAAGGTGAGCGATAGATAGCAAAAGTACGGCCTGCGTGATCAAAACGCATCACATCTTCTTCGGCAATGTCGTCGTTCGCACAGGCTTCAATCCACTGGGTCATTTCCATTGTATTTTCCGGCAGCTTTCATTGAGTTTTGACAGTTGGTGACACGTTATTATGGGGAACATTTGGTGTTCTATACGATAATTCAAATTCCAAAAGATAGATATTTTTGCACTTAACTTTGCTGGCATTGTTAGGTGCACGTTCGCTCATTCTTTAACTTCACTTGCATTTGCCTTTTTGGGCTGTGGAGCACGCTTGCCTTCCAATTCACATTGTCGCTATGCTCCGTGTTTGTTACAGGTTCGCGTTGGAAAATCTCTCATGGATGTTAAATCTCACCACCTTTCAAATTCGCTTGCGCGCAATAGTGGTGTGCCTCTTAACACTGCTTGGTTTGAAAAGATTCAGGTAAATACATCGGCATCTGAACGCCGCGCCGCGACGCTGACCACGCGCAGAACGGTAAAGAAGGAATATCAAGCCGCATGGCTGGTGAAGGCTTTGCAGTGCATTGATCTCACCACATTGGCAGGCGATGACACCGCAGGCCGGGTGCGCCGCCTTTGTGAAAAAGCCAAACGACCTTTGCGCGAAGATATTGTTGAAAAGCTCGGTCTTGCTGCCGAGCCGCCAAAAGTAGGGGCGGTGTGTGTTTATCCCACAATGGTGCCACATGCTGTGAAGGCCCTGCTTGGGTCGGGCATTCCCGTTGCTTCAGTTGCCACAGGATTTCCGGCTGGTCTTACGCCGCTTCCGCTTCGGCTTGCCGAAATTAAATATGCGGTGGGTGAAGGGGCGGCCGAGATTGATATTGTCATCAATCGTGAGCAGGTGCTGTTGCAGGATTGGACCGCACTTTATGATGAGATTGCGGCAATGCGCGAGGCTTGTGGTACTTCTCACATGAAGGCGATTTTGGCGACAGGTGATCTAAAGACTTTGCGCAATGTTTATAAAGCCTCGATGGTGGCGATGCAGGCGGGGTCGGATTTTATTAAAACATCGACCGGCAAGGAAGATGTGAATGCCACCTTGCCTGTGAGTTTGACGATGGTGCGGGCGCTGCGTGATTATGGCGAGATGACGGGATTTAAGATCGGCTTCAAGCCGGCGGGTGGTTTGAAGACCGCGAAGGATGCAATGGCCTGGCAAATTTTGATGAAGGAAGAATTGGGGCGGCGCTGGCTGGAGCCTGATCTGCTCCGCATTGGTGCCAGCTCTATGCTGGCCGATATTGAGCGCCAGCTCGAACACTATATTACCGGGCATTATTCTGCCCTGTCACATCACGCACTGGCCTGAGGAAACTAAAATATGCCCAGCGTTACCGACGTACTTGAATCGATGGATTATGGCCCCGCACCTGAATCAAACATCCATGTGAAAGACTGGCTAGCAGTTCACAAGGGTGGCTTTGGCCATTTCATTGGTGGCAATTTTGTTCAGTCCTCATCCAAAAAATGGATTGATGTTTTCAATCCACATGATGGTTCTGTGCTTGGCCGCGTGGCGCAAGGCAGCGCCGTTGATGTGGATCAGGCAGTGAAGGCTGCGCGCAAGGCGTTTGGGCCTTGGGCCAAGCTATCGGGTTTTGCCCGCGCCAAGCATCTTTATGCGCTGGCACGGCACATCCAAAAACGCGAGCGGTTCTTAAGTGTTCTTGAGACCATGGACAATGGCAAGACCATTCGTGAAAGCCGCGACATTGATATTCCTTTGGTGGCTAGACATTTCTATCATCATGCCGGTTGGGCGCAATTGGCCGACACTGAATTCAAGGGCTATGGCCCTATTGGTGTTTGCGGACAGATTATTCCATGGAATTTTCCGCTGCTCATGCTGGCCTGGAAAATTGCGCCGGCTTTGGCTGCTGGCAACACCGTTGTATTGAAACCCGCGGAATTTACGCCGCTAACAGCATTGGCCTTTGCCGAGATTTGTTCGGAAGCTGGCATTCCAGAGGGCGTGGTAAATGTGGTCACGGGGGCGGGCGAGACGGGTGCTGCGCTTGTTTCGCATGCCGGCGTTGATAAGATCGCCTTTACGGGGTCAACCGAAGTTGGAAAATTGATCCGCGTGCAGACGGCTGGTTCAGGCAAGAAGCTTTCACTTGAACTGGGCGGAAAGTCACCCTTCGTGGTTTATGATGATGCAGATTTGGATGCTGCCGTTGAGGGCGTGGTTGATGCGGTTTGGTTCAATCAGGGTCAGGTGTGCTGTGCCGGCACAAGGCTTCTGGTGCAGGAAGGCATTGCCCAGAAATTTTATGCCAAACTGAAACACCGCATGGCAACGCTTCGCGTTGGTGATCCATTGGATAAATCGAATGATATGGGGCCGTTGGTTGACCCCGTTCAACTGGCCCGCGTTACAGCTATGGTCAAAAAGGGCGAGGCTGATGGTGGCACGCTGATACAAGCGCCCTGCCCATTGCCGACCAAGGGCAATTATTTTGCACCTTCTTTATTTATCGATGTTGATACCTCCTCATCCGTGATGAGCGAGGAGATTTTTGGGCCTGTTATCTCGGCCACGACGTTCCGCACGCCCGAAGAGGCGGCAGCCTTGGCCAATCACACTGCTTATGGTCTGGCAGCATCGATCTGGTCTGAGAATATCAATGTGGCACTTGATCTGGCGGCACGGGTGAAGGCTGGCGTGGTGTGGATCAATTCAACCAATTTGTTTGATGCAGCGGCGGGCTTTGGGGGTTACAAAGAATCTGGTTTTGGCCGTGAAGGTGGGCGCGAAGGATTTTATGAATATCTGGTGGCGGACTGGATGAAGGCTCTGCCACAGGCGAAATCCGCGAGCGCCGTCAAGCAGATCGCATCACCTTCAAGTGAATTTGGTCACAAGCCCGACAATCTCATTGACCGAACCGCCAAACTTTATATCGGTGGTAAGCAGGCGCGGCCCGACTCTGGCTACAGTTATGAAGTGATCTCGCCAAAGGGCAAGGCGCTGGGATTGGCCGGGCTGGGCAATCGCAAGGATGTGCGCAATGCCGTTGAGGCGGCGCTGAAAGCTTCCGCTTGGTCTGGTGCTTCGGCGCATAACCGCGCACAGGTTCTCTATTTCATTGCGGAAAATCTGGCGGCACGGGGCGATGAATTTGCCAAACGTTTAATACAAGGTGGTGCAACATCGCGCGATGCTAAGCGCGAAGTTGATGCTTCGCTTGAGCGTATCTTCTTCTACGCCGCCCATACCGATAAATATGATGGGCGCATTCATTCGACCAATTCTAAAAAGCAAACCACATTGGCGATGAATGAGTCTTATGGCGTGATGGGCCTTGTGTCTCCGAATGAAAATCCACTGCTATCGATGATCTCGCTGATGATGCCAGCGCTTTCGATGGGCAATCGTGTTGTGGTGGTGGCGTCGCAGGCGATGCCACTGATTGCGACTGATTTTTATCAGGTGCTGGATACATCAGACGTGCCCGATGGTGCGATCAATATCATCACGGGTGCTCGCGATGAACTGGCCAAGACGCTGGCCGAGCATGATGAAGTGGCGGCCCTTTGGTATCATGGCGATGCGCCAGGTTCGGCCATGGTTGAGAAGGCCTCAGCCGGAAATGTGAAGCCAACATGGGTGAATAACGGAAAGCAGATCGACTGGTTTAAGCCTGAGCAGGCGCAGGGCCATGAATATTTGCGCCGCGCCACACAGGTGAAGAACATCTGGATTCCTTACGGAGAATAGAATGGCCGCTTACCCCCGTGATATGAAGGGCTATGGCCGCGCCATCCCTGATCCAAAATGGCCGGGCGGAGCTTACGTGGCTGTGCAGTTTGTTCTCAACTATGAAGAAGGTGGCGAGAATAATATTCTGCATGGCGATGCCGCTTCGGAAGCTTTTTTAAGCGAGATTGTCGGTGCTGCTCCTTGGGTTGGCCAGCGCCATTGGAATATGGAATCGATTTATGAATATGGCGCGCGCGCAGGCTTTTGGCGGTTGTGGTGCATGTTTACTGGTCGCCAGGTTCCGCTCACGATTTATGGCGTGGCCACGGCTTTGCAGCGCTCGCCTGATCAAGTGCAAGCGATGAAGGAAGCCGATTGGGAAATTGCGTCTCATGGTTTGAAATGGGTTGAGCATAAGGACATGCCCGAAGATGTAGAGCGCGCTTCGATTGCTGAAGCCATTCGCGTTCACACTGCGGTGACCGGCCAGCGGCCACTTGGCTGGTACACGGGCCGCTGTTCGATGAACACCACAAAGCTGGTGATGGAGGAGGGAGGCTTTCTTTATTCATCGGATGATTATGCCGATGACCTTCCCTATTTCTTGACTAAAGCTGATGGCAACAAGCATCTCATCATTCCCTATACGCTTGATGCCAATGATATGCGCTTTGCCACACCACAAGGCTTTAATACAGGCGAGCATTTTTACCAGTATTTGAAAGACTCGTTTGATTGCCTCTATGAAGAGGGAAGGCGCGGTTCACCCAAAATGATGAGCATCGGTTTACATTGCCGCTTGGTGGGCAGGCCGGGGCGAGCTGTCGGGCTGGCCAAATTTATCGATTATGTTTTGAGCCACGACAAAGTGTGGATCGCCAAACGCGAGGACATTGCCAAGCATTGGTGGGAGAGGTTTGGAGGTTGAAGGCCGCTACTCATTGGCGCGAGCAGCAGCCTTCCCAGATTTAGTTCGCCGTCGTGGGATCGATCATGCTGGTTACTTTGGTGATCTTGTTGGCGGGAAAGCCGCTCACCTCAGCATGGCGTTTCACCATCGCTTCATCCTTGGCGAGATAGACGCAAAAGGTCTTGTCAGCAGTGACATAACTTTCCAGCCATTGCACATCAGTGCCGAGCTTGGCGAGTGCTGCGTTTGATGTGCGAGCGGCCTCGCAAAGTTGTTTGGCGGTAAAATCGCCAATCTTGGGAATTTCGCGCTCGATGATGTATTTGTTCATGGAATTGCTCCTGAGTGAATATTCAATCCTGGCAGCCATTGCTTCCAGTTGAACGCACAATGAACAGGTTGCGTTATCTCTGCGTCATTTCTGGCATTGGCCTGTGTTATCTCATCATCATTTCTGCTAGAGTTGGCTTGAGAGTTGGAAATGGCCATGAAGTTGAAATTGTTTGGCGGGTTCTCGCTATTGGGCGAAAATGGCGATGCAAAGCCCTTGATGTTGCGCCGGGGGCAAGCCCTCATTGCCTATCTGGCTGCAAAGCCAGATCGTCGTGAAAACCGTGAAGTCTTGGCGGATTTGCTTTGGCCAGATCGTTTTAAAGAACAGGCGCAAGCCAGCCTGAGACAGGCGCTATTCGAGATTAAAAAGATTAATCCGGATCTGGTTGTTTCTTCGCGCAATGATGTGATCCTGAGTTCGGCAATTGATGATTGTGATGTATGGAACTTTGAAGAACTGGCTTCGCTGGACGGTATTCTCAATGCCAATCTATTGCTTAATCTTTTCAATGGCCCATTCCTTGATGGCCCGCCTTTGGCAACAGAACCATTTCAGCAATGGGCGGCCATTCAGAGGTCGCGACTTGAAAATCAACTTGAAACGGCGGTATTAAACGCCACGACGAATTGCCTTGGTCCGGCGGAGATCGAACAGTGCATCACTTTACTTGGCAAGTTTTTGGAGATTTTTCCGCTTTGTTTTCAGGTCTTATTTCGGATCATGGAACTTTCAGCACTCGCTGGTGATCCAGCCAATGCGGTTCGGCAATTTGAGCATTTTAGCAAGCGCGTAAAAATTGAATATGATGAAGTTCCGCCGCGCGAACTTTATGATTTTTGCGCGGCGTTAAAAGCTGGCCCGGATCAGCCGATCGCGCAAGTCAACCGGATTCGCAGTCCGGCTTTCAAGCATGCAGACCCGTGGCTTCAGACACTATCGGATTCTTCTGTCGTTGCTGTCTTGCCGTTTCATTATTCAGGATCGCAAGTCATCGGCACAGATCTGGCAAACGCATTGTGCGAAGATATTACTTTGATGCTGTCTGGCTGTCGTTGGTTCAAGGTTTTGTCGCGCAGTGTCACGCATGGTTTCCGCCGCGATGTTCAATTTATCCCACGGGATTTTGCGCGCCAAACCGGAGTTAAACATTTAATTTACGGCACGTTGACCGAGCGGCCAGACGGTCTTTCACTTGCCATTGAACTTGCCGATGCCGCAACGGGGCATGTGACTTGGGCGAAGCGCTATGCTGTGCAGGGAAATGATATTCTCAATTGGGCAGCAGAAATTTGTCCATTGATTGTGTCGGCCCTCGATCCGGCAATTGTTGAAGGTGAACGCAGAGATTTTCATAAACCTGTTCTGGCGGGCACCGATTGTTTGGTTGCCTATCGCAGCATGGTTATGGGTTATCATGCGTACCACGCGGCAAATTGGCATCAAGCCATTACTGCGTTTCAGGTTGCTGTCGATAATGATGAAACCTTTGCCCATGCCCACGCCATGCTGGCAGCGACCCAGTATTTTTCGGCGCAACTCACGAGAGGCCCGGATTTTTCTGCAACATTGGCCAAGGCTGAACAAAGTGCGTGTCGCGCGTTGGAAATTGACCCAACGGAACCAAAGGCCAATATCGCGTTGGCACAATCATTGGATTGGCGCGGTCGCCATGGAGAAACACCAGCACTTCTCGACAAGGCGGTTGAGGTCAATCCCAGTTTTGCCTGGGCGTCAACGGAGCGTAGTTATCATGCGGTGATGACAGGTGCGTTTGATGCGGCTCGGAAATATATCAAAATCGCCATGCGACTTCGGGTTGGTGATGCCGGTCTTGGATTTTGTTTGCCGTCGAAAATCTTGGCCGATCTGCACTTAGGCGAGAAACAGGAAGCTTTGGAAACCGCACATTGGGCGATGCGGTTGCAGCCTGATTTTTGGCTGACGCGCGTGGTTTTGGCGACTTGCCTTGACAATAATGGTAAATCTGAAGATGCCGAAAAAGTTGTCGAAGGATTAAGACAGGACTATCCGGGAAAAAGTTCGGGCGAGATCGTGAAGTGGTTTCCCTATGCCAATTCGGGTCATGGCGAGGTCATGCTCAGGGCATTGCAAAATTCGGGCTGGAACTGAAACATCGCTTCCTGCCAAATAAAAACCGGTGATGTGAAGTCACACCACCGGTCATAATTTTAGCTTTGAAGGCTAAAATTATTTGCAATCAGCAGCAGCGGCCATGGCAGCAGCAGCATCTTCCTTGGTCTTGTAGCTGTCCTTGCCAACCATCATTGCAGCCTTTTCGTCAGGCTTCTTGTCCACAACGGCGCACTTCTTGGTGGCGGCATCCTTGGCTACGAAGAATGCGGCATCATCAGCCATTGCAGGAATGGCCAAAACAGCAATTGCAGCGCCAGCGAGGATCATTTTGCGGATCATATTACAACTCCTAAGGTCAATTGAATCAGAGGCATTGTTGCCTCGTAACAAGACTAGTGCGTTGCAACAAATACGTCCAATATTTTCGCATTAAATATGTGTAATGGAATCAAAAATGACTGAATACTATAAGGCTATTTTGTGACGATGGCGGCTCTATACTGCATAACTAATAGGCAGCATCACCTCCTCCAAATTATTTCCCGATCCCTTGCGATCAATCACTAGAAATCTTCCCGGATTCAACACCAGCAGTGGGTGATGCCAAGCGTTTTTATTGTAGTTGATGCCCTGCTGGCCTGTGGCTTTGAACAGGCGGTAGCTGCTTTCAATCATCGGATCACCACACACCAGCACCAGCCATTCTTCAATTTGCAGCGGAAAAAATATTTGGCTGCCCAGCGGGTGTCGCTCCATCAGTTTAATGGCGATGGGTTTTGGGCGGGGCGTTGCTGTAACGATGGAGATATTGACGTTGCCGCCCTCATCGCTCACATCCACATTGGCCAAATTATTGAAGCGTTCAGCAAAATGTTGATTGATGAAAAAGTGCTCGGCACCTTGCATCTCAACAACATCGCCGAAGGGCGCGAAGGCCTGTTTGGTCAGCGGTTCTATTTTCATTTGAAGCTCAGCTTGGCGTGGCGGTTAACATCCTTGTACAAGAGATAGCGAAAGCGGCCGGGGCCTCCGGCATAGCAGGCTTGCGGGCAAAACGCGCGCAGCCACATGAAATCACCAGCTTCCACCTCCACCCAGTCTTGATTGAGGCGGTATACGGCTTTGCCTTCCAGCACATAAAGCCCATGTTCCATCACATGCGTCTCAGCAAAGGGGATGACACCACCGGGTTCGAAGTTCACAATGCTCACATGCATGTCGTGGCGTAAATCTGCCGGGTCAACAAAACGCGTGGTGCTCCATGCGCCATTGGTATCTGGCATGACGTTCGGTGCAATATCTTTTTCATTCACGACGAATGCTTCCGGCAGCTTAATGCCTTTCACGGCCTCATATGATTTTCTGATCCAGTGAAAACGGGCATGGGCGGCTGTGGCATTGTTCACGCGCCATTTGGCGGCAGGCGGAATGAAGGCATAGGAGCCGGCCACCATCTTGTATTCCTTACGTGCAATGGTGAGAGTGAATTCACCTTCCACGCAGAATAAAACGGCTTCGGCTGAAGCATCAGGTTCTGGCGCATCGGAGCCACCACCAGGGGAAACCTCCATAATATATTGCGAAAACGTTTCGGCAAAACCAGAGAGTGGTCTGGCGATTATCCAGCAACGGGTGTTTTCCCAAAAAGGCAGAGCACTGGTGACGATGTCGCGCATCACGCCTTTGGGGATCACGGCATAGCTTGTCGTAAACACGGCGCGGCCTG
>JAYVXY010000255.1:0-10359 GCA_043784785.1 Aestuariivirga sp.
GGCCACAGTTTTCTTCTTCGCGGGCATTTTTATCCCTTTCATTTTGCGTTTAAAATGCCGGACATGCCGTCCAGCGCCATTTCATAACTTTGAATTCCAAACCCACAGATGACACCATGGGCCACAGGCGAAATATAGCTGTGGTGCCGGAAACTTTCGCGCTTGTAGACGTTGCTCAAGTGAACTTCAATGGCGGGAAGGCCCACGGCTTTCAAAGCATCGTGCAACGCAACCGAGGTGTGCGTGTAGGCACCTGCATTAATAATAATACCATCCGCTTTTTCGCGCGCCTCATGAATCCAATTGACCAATTCGCCTTCGGTGTTGGTTTGGCGAAACACCAGGTTCAAACCCAATGCCTTGGCCTTGGCCACGCAACGGCTTTCAACATCTGCCAATGTGTCAGCGCCATAGATCTCAGGCTCCCGCGTTCCGAGCAGATTGAGATTGGGGCCATTAAGAACATAAACCAGTTTCATGAGGCTTTTATACGCATGAAGCCATGATTTGTGAAAGGGTTCGTGGCGGCCTGTGGATTGCGCTTCAGCAAACTTTGCAACCGCCATTGCCCCGCACATCGGTAAGCATGGCCTCCAACTGGGCCATGGGAACCGCACCGGGGATAAGCTTGTCGTCAATCAGGAAGCCGGGCGTGCCAGTAATCGCCAGTGCCTGAGCCAAAGCTTGGGTCTTCTGGATGGTGGCCATGATGGCAGGGTCTTTCATATCGCTCTTCATCTTGGCAACATCCAAACCTTGCTCTGCGGCGATCTGATCAACGATTTCAGCCGTCACGCGCACCGGAGAGGCAAACAGAGCCTGATGAAACGCCCAATATTTTCCTTGGCGATTTGAAGCTAGTGCCGCGCGCGCGGCATATTCAGAATCCTCACCAAAGATCGGAAACTCCTTCATCACGATGCGCACATTCTTGTCTGTTTTGATGAGGGATTGAACCTCGGCGATGCTTTGCTTGCAGAAGTGGCAGTTATAGTCAAAAAACTCCACCAAAGTCACATCGCCTTTTTGATTGCCTACCACGGCATCGTCTTGGCTGTGGAAAATATTTGCCGCCTCACTCTTCAATGCACCGCTGCGCTTTTGGGTTTCTGCCAGCTTGTCATTTGCATCGAGCTTATTTGACATGTCGCGCAAAATTTCCGGGTGTTCGAGCAAATAGGTGTGGATCAATTTTTCCAGATCAGCTTTTTGCGCAGCAGAAAAACTGTCGGCAAACACCGGCGTGACCAGGCTGAGTGAAAAACATATGGTTGCAATGAAGGCAGTGATACGGCGCATGGTCATCCTCTTTTTCTCAATCCTGCGCTCAATACTGAACTGCGCAAAATCACAATTAGCTTACTTCCGATTGGCAAAAGTTAAAATATCATTGGCTTCAAGCCATTCCGGAGTTCCGTGCTTGAAATAGTTTTGGGCAATGGTGGCTTTTTCGATCGCCAATTTTTTATCCCCCGTTAGCCATGCAAACTTCGCCGTGGACAATTCGGCGCGGGGCAAATCCTTTTTGAGAGCATAGGCTTGGCCCTGATATTTATAGATGGAGGGCATGCCAGCTTCAGTCTTCTTGGCCAGCCTGAGAACATTCAAGGCTTCATCAGCATGGCTGGAGTTTTCTGTACCAAGCAAAATTTGCGCCTCAAGCACCATCAACAATCCATTATTCGGCAGCAGGCTTCGGGCTTTTTTGATCGCCGGAAGTCCCAGTTCGGCATGGCTGTTTTCGAGATAGGCTTGCGCTTTCAATTCCCAGAAATAAGGATCCTCCGGCAGTTCGGCCGTGAGACTGTCGATGACGGGAATGGCATTTTTGAGATCGCCACGCCGGAACATGGCAATGCCGCGGGCATAGCGGGCGGGCAGGGATTTGTCAGTTGATGGATAGTGCTGGAAAACAGTTTGCGCCGAATCCATAAACCCAGCCAATTTGGCCTTGGCCAATTGATGACGCAGCATGAGGGCAGGGTCGTCGAGCTTGTTGTAATAAGGCGAGGTTTTGACCTTGGCCTCCAATGTGCGAATGCGGTCAAACGGCATGGGATGCGAAAACAGATAGGGATCAGCCTTGCTGGTTGATGCCAATGATTCATTGGCCAGCATACTGAACAGGGTCAACATGCCTTTGCCACTCTGCTGCGTGGCAGCCAAATATTTCAAGGCCGATTCATCCGCCGTTGATTCCATGCCGCGTTGGTAAGACAGGAAACTGCGCTGACCTAAACCAGCCGAACCCATCATCACGCCTTGGCCCGCTTTGGCTGCATCACCATTGCCGGCAGCAACGCCGCCCGCCATAGCCGCAACACCAATTAACATGCCTATCAATTGTTCAGTACCGGCTTGCGCCATAGCGCTGTTCATTTTGGCCAAATGCCCGCCAGCAATATGGCCGCTTTCATGCGCCAACACACCGATAACCTGGTTCGGTGTATCAGACCGCGTGATCAGGCCCGTGTTGATAAAAATGCGCTGCCCACCAGCCACAAAGGCATTGATGCGCGGGTCGGCAATCAAATAGACTTTAACATCATCGGGGTTAATGCCTGCGGCTTTAAATATGGGCCTTGAGTAAAGCCGCATCAAGCCTTCGATCTCAGCGTCGCGGATCAGATTTTGGTTGTCCCCAGCCTGCGCCCTAAATGAAGTGTTCAGCAGCAATAAAGCTGCTGAAACACAAGTGCTCACTATTCTTCTAAAACTGCGCATCAACTCTCGCTGCTTAAACAGCCTCATCTCATCGGGTTGAAATGCGGCGAGTTTGAGGCTCTGCTGCATATCAACTAAGTACGTTTGCTCCACCAGCCGCCTTTGCGCGGTGCTTTTTCAGCAGTCACAGTTGGTGCTGGCGGTTGCCATTTACGGACTTCCGGCTCAGGGATGAATTCGGGAATGTTGATGACGATGGGCGCTGGCGGTGGGGCCATTTCAAACCGTGGCGCACGCTCAACAGGTGTTTCGCCTTCATGTGCGCCATTGGCTTCACGACGCTCGCCGCGGTCACGCCCGCCACGATCGCGGCCAAAGCGCCCACGCTTACGGCCACCGCGTTCACGGTTGCGGCCATTTTGTTCTTCACCCTCTGGGCGTTCAGGCGGAGAATCATTGGCTTCAGCATTGGCGCCCGCTTCTTCAGGCGCATCCGCATAAGGCCGATCATCAACTTCCTCGGGGCCATTTTGATCTGGAGACAGCTCTTCGCCACCAGCAGCAAGTGCGGCCTGACCATTCACTTCATCACGATCACCGCGCTTGCCACCACGACGGCCACGGCGACGGCGCTTGCGGCCATTGTCACGCTTGTCACCATCTTCGGATGAGTCAACATTGCGGTCACTGGTTTCGGCTGTTTCCAGCTCATCAGATTCCTCAGTGATTGTTTCTTCAACAATCTCCTCTTCTTCTTCCGCTTCAGGCTCGGTTGCGAATGCTGAATCCATTTGCACAGGTGTTGCACTTGGAATACGGCGCTTGATGTGTTCACGGTCATGCGCGCGTTCGATATTGGCCAAGGGGCCTTTCACGTCATCGCTGGGTTGAATGAAAATCGAAATGCCATAAGCCTGTTCAATGATCAGCAAGCTATCGCGTTTTTCATTGAGCAGATAGAACGCCACTTCACGCGCACACTTCACCGTCAGGTTTTCAGCGCGACCCTTCTGCAGATATTCCTCAATGGTGCGCAGAACGCCCAAACCACAGGATGGAACCGAGCGCACGATGCCGCGGCCTTCACAATGCGGGCAGGGGCGGAATGTGCCTTCGAGAAGACCCGGGCGCAAACGCTGGCGTGACATTTCGAGCAAGCCGAAATGGCTGATGCGGCCCACTTGAATGCGCGCACGGTCATTTTTCAACGCATCTTTCATGCGCCGCTCAACCGCGCGGTTGTTGCGGTTTTCTTCCATGTCGATGAAGTCGATAACCACAAGGCCGGCCAAATCGCGCAAGCGCAATTGGCGGGCAATTTCATCGCAGGCTTCAAGGTTGGTTTTGGTCGCGGTATCTTCGATGTTATGTTCGCGCGTAGCCTTGCCGGAGTTGATGTCGATGGCCACCAAAGCTTCAGTTTGGTTGATCACGATATAACCGCCAGAAGGCAGCGTGACCGATGGCGAGAACAACCCATCGAGAATGCTTTCAACCTGGTAACGCTGGAATAGTGGTCGCGATTCTTTGTAGGGCTTCACATTCTTGGCATGCGAAGGCATCAACATTTTCATGAAGTCTTTGGCATCGCGGTAAGCGGCATCGCCTTCCACAATCACTTCATCCACATCCTTGGTATAAAGATCGCGGATCGAACGCTTGATCAGATTGCCTTCTTCATAAACCAGACAAGGTGCGGTGGATTTGAGCGTCAACTCACGCACACTTTCCCACAAGCGCATCAGATAATCAAAGTCGCGCTTGATTTCTGGCCGCGTGCGTTGTGCACCAGCGGTGCGCACAATAACGCCCATGCCTTTGGGCACTTCCACGTCCTTGGCCACTTCCTTCAAACGACGGCGATCATTGGCATCAGTAATCTTGCGTGAAATGCCGCCACCCTTGGCGGTGTTCGGCATCAATACGCAATAGCGACCAGCGAGTGACATGTAAGTCGTGAGTGCTGCACCCTTGTTGCCGCGCTCTTCTTTGACAACTTGCACCAGCAAAATCTGGCGACGCTTGATGACTTCCTGAATTTTATACCGGCGACGGGGTTGGCGGCGTGAACGCTGTGGAACTTCCTCCATCGCATCTTCTTCACCGATGGTTTCAATTTTCTGGCTGTCGGCATCACCTTCGACGATTTCAAGTTCGCCGCCCTGTGAGGCAGCAAGTGGCGCTACATCATCATGATGTTCAACATCACTGTGTTCTTCGGCAACCAGTTCTTCTAATTCCGTTACAATTTCGGAAACATGAGCAGGCTCTGGCGCTTGTTCAAGCGCCATAGGCTCTGGTTCATGATGATGCTCATGATCATCATGATGTTCTTGGCCATGTTCGGAACTCGCATCCGGTTGATTATCGATAACAGGCGGCAGATTGTCTTCGCCGCCTTCATCGTCATCATCGTCGTCTTCAGCTTCTTCGGCTTCTTGTTCTGCAATCAGAGCCATGCGATCAGCGATGGGGATCTGGTAATAGTCAGGATGAATTTCAGCAAAAGCTAAAAACCCATGGCGATTGCCACCATAATCCACAAACGCCGCCTGCAGCGATGGCTCAACGCGGGTTACTTTTGCGAGATAGATATTGCCTTTGAGAGGGGTGCGGGAAGCGCTTTCGAAATCAAATTCTTCAAGACGATTGCCGCGGGCCACCACAACACGGGTTTCTTCCGGTTGGCTGGCATCGATTAACATTTTTGAACCCATGGTTCATATTCCTTAGCGCAAGCGACCTGCGAGAACGACCTTGGCTTCTGTCCGAAGTTGAGAAACCAGGTGAGCCCGGGGGGCGGCCTGCATAAACGGACACGCTTTTCACGCTCTGTAAACATGCGCCATTGGCCCACAAACCGTTTCGGCTTGTGGCTTCAAGTGCTGGCGCGACAGAATGGAACATGTCCTAGTTGACCTTATGTTCAGCAACAGCCGAACGGTTAAAACGCTTTGCCTTTTATAGTGCCTGCACCAAAAAAGGGCTTTTCGAACCCCATGGGAGGTTCCACATCAACGCAACCGGCAGGCTAGCTAAACTAGCTCGGACACCTGTCCGTCACGAAACTTTTGCTTTTGCAGCCTGAAGTTGATCTCGAGTCTGCTTAAAGACATATCCTTTGTAGGAGGCCTGATGTCACATTGCAAGGGCGGTCAGCGATTCGCGACATCGAATTTCACCGCGGTAAACATTCCATCAATCATAACCTTGGATTAACCACGCCGCCTTAGCATGCCTTAACGAAACCTCACTAAACTCGGTATCAGGATTTAAAGCTAAGTGATTTCAATGCGTAAGCCCAATTTTAGAGCTTTCATATGGGGGGCAATTCTGGCCCTTGGAGCGGTTTTGGGCGGGGCAGCCATTGCTAAACCAGTCGTCGTTTCGGCTACCCGCATAACCAGTTCATCCGAGTCCACACGTTTTGAGGCAGACCTGAGTACCACAGTGGGCTTTAGCGCCACGGCCATAAATGGTCCTTACCGGGTGATCATCGATATTGCCGATGCCAGCTTTGACTTGCCAAATGGGGCGGGGCGCAGGGTGTCAGGTCTGGTCAAATCGTTCCGCTATGGGCTGGTTGAGGAACGCAAATCACGCATCGTGCTTGACGTCTCTGGCCCGGTTTTGATTGGCAAATCAATTGTTGTGCCAGCCAAAGGCAAGAAACCGGCGCATTTAGTAGTTGAGTTGCTGCCAACCACCACAGATAATTTCAAACTGGTTTATGAACGAGAACATGCACCTGTCGATCAATCCGTTTCTGCGGTGCAGACCGCCACGATAACCCCTGCCGCAGCACCGCCGCAACAAAATGCCCAAGCCCCCGAAACATCTCAAATCAAAACCATTGTCATTGATCCAGGCCATGGCGGAGTTGACCCCGGTGCCACAAGCCCGAACAAGACCAAAGAAAAAGACGTGGTGTTGGCTTATGGGCAAGCCCTGCGCGATGCCTTGTTGAAATCTGGTGCTTATAAAGTTGTAATGACCCGCGACAGCGACAAATTTGTCAGCCTTGGAGACCGTGTAAAAATTGCGCGCGAAAACAAAGCCGATCTATTCATCGCCATCCATGCTGACACGGTGGATGAAGCTGATGTTCGCGGCACCACGCTTTATACCGTATCAGATAAGGCCACCGACGCTGAGGCCGAGGCTTTGGCTCAGAAGGAAAATCGTGCCGACATTATTGCTGGCATGGATCTTGGCAATCAGTCCAAGGCCGTGTCGGATATTTTAATCAATCTGGCTCAGCGCGAGTCTAAAAATCAGGCTATGTATTTCTCCAAGAAGGCCGTGAAAAGCCTCGTTCAATATGCGCATTTTACCGGAAAGCCGATCCGGTCAGCGGCCTTTGTGGTGCTGAAGGCCCCCGATGTGCCTTCGGTTTTGGTTGAACTCGGTTATCTTTCCAGTGCCGAAGACGAGGCCTTGCTGACCTCGGCCGACTGGAGAGCCCATATGGCCGATGCGATGACCAAGGCCGTGGATGATTATTTTGGGCCAGCTGCTGCAAAAGTCTCGGCTAATTGACCAGCGGTAATTGCCGCGCCTTCGCCACATTCCCAGCCTAATCCCCAACTTGTTTTGAGGGTTTGGCGCAAGCTTGAATCATGCTATCGCCACACTTTATTGTCGGGTTATCCGGCGCAAACGTTTAAAGATTGGGTGGCATGTTAAGGTTTTTCGGTTGGCTGTTTGGCGCATTGTTCATGATCTTCGTGGGGCTGTCTGGGGCCGCCATGTATGTGATCTGGGATGTGTCCAAGGATTTGCCTGACTACAAGCAGCTTGCGTCATGGGAGCCACCTGTGATGACACGCATGCACGCTGCTGATGGATCATTGCTGGCCGAATTTGCCGAAGAACGACGTTTGTTTGTGCCGATTGATTCCGTGCCCAAGCGCTTGATCCAAGCTTACATGTCGGCCGAAGATAAAAACTTCTATCAACATAATGGCCTTGACTGGAAGGGCATTACCAGCGCCGTGATCCGCTATGTCCAGGTTAAAGTTACCGGCCATGGCCAGATCGTGGGTGCATCAACGATCACCCAGCAAGTGGCCAAGAACTTTTTGCTGGGCAACGAACAGACCATGACGCGCAAGCTGAAAGAAGCCATGATCGTGCAGCGCATCGAAGGCTCATTCAGCAAAGACCAGATTCTGGAGCTTTATCTCAACGATATTTTCCTCGGGCTGAACTCTTACGGCATTGCCGCTGCTTCGCTCAATTATTTTGGCAAGCCGCTCGATCAATTGAGTTTGGAAGAAATGGCTTATCTGGCGGCGCTGCCAAAGGGGCCCAACAATTATAATCCGTTCAAATATCCGGATCGTGCTTTGGTGCGGCGCAATTGGGTTTTGCAGCAGATGTTCCAGAATGGTTACATCAGCCAAGCCGAGCTGACGGATTCGCAAGCCAAACCCTTCAGGGTCAATCCGCGCCCATTTGGCGTGCAACTGTTTGCCGCTGAAGGTTTTGCTGAAGAGGCGAGGCGTGACCTTGTACAGATGTATGGCAAGGATGCCTTGAACAAGGGCGGCTATTCGGTTCACACCACGCTCGAACCAAAGATGCAAATTTTCGCGCGCCAGGCTTTGGCACGGGGCCTTATTGGCTTTGATCGCAAGCGTGGCTTCCGTGGCCCAATACAGCATGCCGATTTGCAAGGCGGCGATTGGGCCAAATATTTGAACACGATTCACTTGGCGGCAGACGCAGCCCCTTGGCGCGCCGCTATTGTAACTGAGGTAACACCCGAAGCCGCCACAATTGGCTTGCAGCCAGCGTTTTTGCCCAATGGCCAAATGAGTGATGAGCGCGAAACCGGCAATATTCCGGTAAGCTTGATGGCTTGGGCCCGCAAATATGTCGATGGCACAGAGCTTGGCAAAGAAATCAAATCCGCAGCCCAGGTGTTAGCTGTCGGCGATATTGTTTATGTGGCCCCATCGGGCCAGCCACAGCAATGGCACCTTGTGCAAGTTCCCGACGTTGAAGGTGCTTTGGTGGCGATGGATCCACATACAGGCCGCGTGCTGGCGATGGTTGGTGGCTTTTCTTATGGCAGCAGCCAATTTAACCGCGCCGTGCAAGCCACAAGGCAGCCTGGCTCATCTTTCAAACCGATCGTTTATGCTGCTGCACTTGATAATGGTTATTCGCCAGCATCGGTTCTTCTCGATGCACCGGTTGAATATAAGTTACAGAATGGTGATGTCTGGAAACCGAAGAACTATGAAAAGAACTTCTTCGGGCCATCAACCCTGCGGCGTGGCATTGAGCAATCTCGTAACACCATGACCGTGCGCTTGGCCGATAGTTTGGGCATGACCAAAATTGCTGATTTGGCGCAACGCCTCGGCATTTATGATAAAATGCCCCATCAACTTTCAATGGCGCTGGGCGCTGGCGAAACCACATTGCTGAAAATGACCACGGCCTATAGCATTATCGCCAATGGTGGACGAAAAGTTGATGCAACCCTGATTGACCGCATTCAAGATCGTTATGGCAAAACCATCTATCGTCATGATGACCGCGAATGCACCGGTTGCAAGCAGGAAAAATATGATCCCAATACGCCAGAACCCGAATTGATTGATAATCGCGAACAGGTGATGAACCCCTATACCGCCTATCAAATCACCTCGATGATGGAAGGCGTGGTTGAACGCGGCACGGGCAAAAAAATGCTGGCTCTTGGCAAACCGGTTGCTGGCAAAACCGGAACCACCAATGATGAACGCGATGCCTGGTTTGTTGGCTTCACCCCCGATCTCACCGTGGGGGTTTATATTGGTTATGACAATCCAAAGCCCATGGGCAAGGGCCGCACCGGTGGCGAACTGGCCGCACCTGTAGTGGCTGATTTCATGAAGCTTGCACTGAAAGACAAGGCTGCTGTGCCGTTTCGTGTGCCCCGGGCCATTGAGCTAATCCCCATTCATGTGAATACTGGCAAGCGTGGCATTTTTGGTGAAGATGGTGTGATTTTAGAGGCCTTTAAGCCGGGCGATGAACCACCTTCGAACACCGTGGTTATTGGCACTGCGGCGTTGGCTGGCACAAAGCCCGGCGACGGCGTTGTGCTGGTGGCCCCAGCAACACCTGGAGCTGATCCCAACGCCAACCCCGATGGTGGGTTGACGCAAGCAGGCAACGGCCTCTATTGAGCGCAGAACAAATCAATCTGGAATAGGTATTCGTCTGATGCGCGCTGAAATCACCAAACTTGTTGAAGAAATTGAGCAATCATTGGGATTGCTCCGGAGGCATCTTTGACTGGGATAATTCAACCCGCGAACTCGCCGAACTAAACGCCAAGGCTGAAGACTCCGCGCTGTGGAACGATCCGCAGAAAGCCCAAGAAGTGATGCGCAAGCGCCAAGATCTGGAAAACCGGATCAGCGGCATTCTCAAAATTGAACAGGCATTGAAAGACAATGCCGAGCTTATTGAAATGGGTGAAGCCGAGGGTGATGAGTCCATTGTCAAAGATGCCGAAAAGGCCATCTCCGCATTAGCCGGTGACGTGACCCGCGTTGAGCAGGACGCGCTGCTTTCAGGTGTAGCAGTTGGCAATGACACCTATTTGCAAATTCAAGCTGGTGCTGGCGGCACTGAGAGCCAAGATTGGGCCAATATGCTCATGCGCATTTACGTGCGCTGGGCCAACCAATCCAA
>JAYVXY010000256.1:0-29017 GCA_043784785.1 Aestuariivirga sp.
TTGTGCCAAACCATAGAGCAAGCTGTCTTTGGCCTGCGGCATGGATGTGCCTTCCATCGAACCTGAATTGTCGATTACGAAGGTGATTTCACGGGGATGGGTGTTTTGATTGTCGGCAGCAACAGGTGGGGTCACAAAGCCTAGCATATAGTCATGGCCTTTGACTGTTTCCTTGAACAAGCCAGCTTGGGGTGCGGTGCCAGCAGCCGTCCAGGTCAATTCAAAATCCTTATCGGCTGGAACGATGCCTGAAAGGCTGACCACCCGAACATTCTGGCCTTTTTCGACAATATCAACTTTGTGATAGGCGCTTTTCACTTCACCCAACGCAAAACCGGCATCCAAGTTGACAGTGATCGAAACCGGATTGGTTGGTGCGGCATCGGCGGGGTTCAAAACCGGCGGTTGCGGCGGTTCGGTGGTTGTTTTTGCCAAGCCATTGCCACTTGTTCCAAAATCAACGGTCTGCACAATGGGGGCCGGATTATAACGCGGAGCTACCACCAAGGGCAGGCGCAAACTATAGGTGCCGCCACTTTGCGCGATGGTTTGCTGATATTCAATCTGCACCAATACTTTTTCATGCGGGCCGATATTGGCCACCGAATTGGTGAACATATTGGGCCGCTCTTGTTCGAGCAAGGCAGCGGCCTCGCCCCTGTTCTTGGCTTCTTCATAAATTACTTTGGCTTCTTGCTTTTCTTTCACTTCGCCAACAATCACGCGCGTGCCCGAAACAATTTTCAATGTATCGACGGCTGAATTTTCTGGCAGCGGGAAAACATAAACACCCTCAACCCACGCATCTGATGGATTGTAAAATTGCTGCGTCACCACAGTGCGGCCAGTTGGGCCAGAGATGGTTACGGTGTAGTCGGATGCAACAGCGGGGGCGGCAATGTATTTTCCAGCCTCGCTGGATTTGAGCAGCAGGCTTCCGGCATTCATGTCATTGGGTGTTACCAATCTGGCCGATGCGAAAACGGCCTGCGCCGTTATGCATGTGGCAATCATGGCCATCACCAGTTTGTAGAGTGTCTTTTTGTAGTTAAGGCTGCGATGCAGCGTTATGGCGTTCACGTTAGTCCTCCGTTTGGGTTGATATTGCCCCACCCCGGAGATTACGCTGGTGTAACATTGCGCCGCCAATGTGAAGAACTGCAAACTTTGTCAGGCTTCCGCCGCATGTTTCTTGCTTGTGGCAGTTTCTTGTGGAAATGTACGGTTTTGTACGGGTTTCGAGAAATATGAGCGACGACGATCTTTCACCTGAAGAAAACCGCGCCATCAGCGGCGTGATCCGCGAGGAATTGGCGCGCCGCAGGCTCACCCGTCAGCATTTGGCCGATAAAGCCAAGATCAGCCTATCGACCATCGAAAAAGCCTTATCAGGCCAGCGCCCTTTCACCTTGGCCACAGTGGTGCGCATTGAAGAGGCGCTGCAATATCAGCTGCGAAAGGCAAAACCTGCCAATGGCGAGGCCGCTTTCGCACCGCAATCGCTGGGCTCATATTCGCGTCCGGCGGTTTCGTGGCTGGAAGGTGATTATCTGACATTGCGAACGTCGTTCAGCGATCAAAATTCAATCTATGCCTATCTCACCGAAATCCGCTGGGATTCAGCGCTCGCGCATTTGGCTTTCCGCGAGTCTGAGCGGATTGATGCCCAGTTCAAGCAAGATGGCTCGGTCAGCGTGCCGCATCAATCTGGCTATATCTATTTGATCACCAACAAACAGGGTCAATATCGGATGATCATTCTTTCGCGCCCGATGATCTCTGGTGAAATGTATGGCCTGATCACCACATTGCAATCGGGCCGCGGTACACAGCTCACACCCGTTTCAACGCCACTGGTTCTGGCACCCGTAAAAAGTTTTGGAGATGCCATTGAGTTTGGCAAGATCGAAAAAACATCGGCCGTGTTTGACCGCTACAAGCAATTGCTCAGCCGTGCTGTGGATGAACCATTCGTGATGCTGATTAAATGAGAGCTTTGAGATTAACAGCAGCCCATGTTGCCAAGGTTCAAAAAATAGAACCAGATGAAGGTCCCCGACCCGGGCAAGTGGAAATGGATGACGAAGATTATTATCAGTGGGCGGACGAATTACAAAAGGAATTTGACGGTGAACCGCTGCGTGTTTTTGCCTATGGCTCTCTGCTGTGGAAGCCGGAGTTTGAATTCGTAACCCAAGATAGAGCTACACTTGGTGGTTGGCATCGCTCATTTTGTTTGAAAATTGAGCGTTGGCGCGGCACCCGCGCTGTCCCTGGTCTTATGATGGCCCTTGATCGCGGCGGAAGTTGCAAAGGCATCGTTTTTGAATTGCCGAATGAGGAACGCCACAAGCAAATCATAAGGATTCTAGAGCGCGAAATGTCGAGCAAACCGCCGGAAAATATGCCACGAGTTTTGAAGGTTACGGTCGCTTCGCAAAAATGCAAGGCTCTTGCCTTCACGTGCAACCACAAGGGCAATCGCTATGCGGGCAAATTGCCTCTATCAACTGTAGCCGCCACTTTGGCCCGTGCCGCCGGCCATTGGGGTTCGGGTGCAGAATATCTATTCAACACGGTCAGCCATCTTGAACAACTCGGCATTCAAGATCGCAATTTGTGGGAGCTGCAAAAATTGGTGGCAACCGAGATTGAGAGGCTCTGACCTTCAACCCGCCGCTGCTTCAGGGGAGGGAGTCGCGCATGGCGCGACGGGAGGGGCTTGAGCACGTGAATACAAAGTTTTACCCCACCAGTCATGCGTGCCGCATGACGTCCTCCCCTTAAGCAGGGGTGGAATGAATAATGGTTAACTCTCCTCACCATGTTTCGGCAAATTGCCCTGATGTGCAGCATGATCAGCTGGTTTGCGAATGAGAGGAACAGCGGCCAGTACCATGGGGTCTAGCGATGCACCGCCCTTGGCGACATATTCGAAAAAATGCTGGCGCATTCTTGGCTCCCAAAAATTATTGATGTGGGTGGCAATTTCCTTGGTGCCTTCGTCTTGGCCATAGGCTTTGAAAAAAGTGGCAATCTGGTTTGCCATGCGCACCATGTCTTTGGATTCCATTTTATGCTCCGTCAAAAATCATTACGCCCTGCTGTGATAGCGAAGCGAGTTTTAGTCCGGCCTGCTTGGCCAATTTTAATGCTAAAGCCGTGGGCGCTGAAACCGTGGCAAGTGCGCCAATGCCAACCATCGCGCATTTTTGCACCAATTCAAAACTGCAGCGCGATGACATCAATACAAAACCATGGTCAGGCCGAATATGACCCCGCGCCATTGCCCCAATCAATTTATCCAACGCACTGTGCCGCCCCACATCTTCGCGGGCCAACAGAATTGCGCCTTCCACCGAGCACCATGCCGCAGCGTGAACCGTCCGGTTCAACGCATTCATGGGTTGAAACTCGGGCAGGGCACCGAATGCCGCGGCAATTGCCGATGCGGCAATCACTGGCGCGTGCAGTTTGCGGGCAGGCATCCGAATAGCATCTGCCATTTCCTCAATACCGCACAAGCCACACCCCACACGACCTTCCATGGCACGGTTAATCATCCGTTCACGGATTATTTTGTCTTCCGCTATCGCAAGGTCAACACTGAAACCTTCGCCTGAAGGCATCACCAGCACATTGCCAATATGGCTGGAGTGAACCACCAAACCTTCTGACAGGGCAAAGCCCACGCCAAAATCAGCCAAATCGGCAGGTGTAGCCATCATCACCGCGTATGATGTTGAATTCAACATGATGGCGACCGGAACTTCTTCCGGCAGTTGCCAAATAGTAGGTTGGCCATTGAGCGTGCCCAGCGCCGCAACACTCTTCAAATCGTCATCCCCGCGCAGGCGGGGATCCAGCTTTCTTTCAAATCCGACGTTATTTAAGTTGGATTCCCGCTTTAGCGGGAATGACGGAACCTTAGGGAACTGGGACACATTCAAACTCACTCCGCCGCCACGCGCTTGTTCTCGTCTTCACGGGTTTCCCAATCTTTCTGCCATTCCGATGGTTGATTGGAGGGGCGCACTTGAACCGCCGTCACCTTATATTCAGGGCAATTTGTGGCCCAGTCGGAATATTCGGTGGTGATCACATTGGCACCTGTGACGGGGTGGTGGAAGGTTGTGTAGATAACACCTTGTGGCATGCGCTCAGTAATCAGTGCGCGCAGCGTGGTGCCGCCAATGCGGCTGGTGAGGGATACCATCGCCCCGTCAGCAATGCCGCGCAGTTCTGCATCATGGGGATGGATTTCCAACACATCCTCTGGATGCCACTGCGAATTTTCCGTGCGCCGGGTTTGTGCGCCCACATTATATTGCGAGAGAATGCGCCCCGTTGTGAGGATCAGCGGGAAGTCACGGTTGGCGCGTTCAGGTGTCGGCACATATTCAGTAATCATGAAACGACCCTTGCCCCTAACGAAGCCACCGACATGCATCATTGGCGTTCCGTTTGGCGCCTTTTCATTACAAGGCCATTGCACAGAACCCAACTCGTCAATCTTCTTGAAAGAGACGCCAGCAAAAGTTGGCGTGACCAAGGCGATCTCGTCCATGATCTCGGCGGCGTTATTATATTTCATGTCATAGCCCATGGCTTGGGCCAGATCGCAAATCACTTGCCATTCATGTTTGCCCTGCATCGGCGCTTTCACTAGGCGCACGCGGTTGATGCGGCGTTCGGCATTGGTGAATGTGCCATCTTTTTCAAGGAATGATGTGCCCGGCAAAAACACGTGGGCAAAAGCCGCTGTTTCATTCAGGAATAAATCCTGCACCACCAGCATTTCGAGGCTTTCGAGTGCAGCAGTCACGTGATTGGTGTTAGGATCAGACTGTGCGATATCTTCACCTTGCACAAACATGCCCTTGAATGTGCCTTCAATAGCAGCACTGAACATATTGGGAATGCGAAGGCCTGGCTCAGGATCCAGTTCCACTTTCCAAACCTTGTTGAATACGTCGCGCACGGCATTGTCTGAAATATGGCGGTAGCCCGGCAATTCATGCGGGAACGATCCCATGTCGCAAGAGCCTTGCACATTGTTCTGCCCCCGCAGCGGATTAACGCCCACACCTTCGCGGCCGATATTGCCGGTGAGCATCGCCAGATTGGCCATGCCCATCACCATGGTGGAACCTTGGCTATGTTCGGTCACACCAAGACCGTAATAGATGGCGCCATTGCCACTGGTGGCGAACAGGCGTGCAGCGCCGCGCACATCGGCGGCTTTGACGCCGGTTTCGGCTTCCAATGCTTCAGGCGAATTCCGCTCTTCACGGATGAAGTCCGTCCAGCGCTTGAATTCAACGGTATCGCAACGCTCTTCGATGAACTTCTTGTTTTCCAGTTCTTCGGTCAGGATCACATGGCTAAGTGCATTGACGACAGCGACGTTTGTGCCGGGGCGAACCGGCAAATGGAAATTGGCTTCGATGTGGGGCGAACGCACAGAATCGGTGCGGCGCGGATCGACCACAATCAACTTGGCACCAGCGCGGATGCGCTTCTTCATGCGTGACGCAAAAACCGGATGGCCATCAGTGGGGTTGGCACCGATCACCAAAATCACATCGGCCTTGGCGACGGATTTGAAATCCTGCGTGCCAGCCGAAGTGCCGAAGGTTTTCGACAGGCCATAGCCGGTTGGCGAATGGCAAACGCGCGCGCATGTATCGGTGTTGTTGTTGCCGAAAGCAGTACGGATCATCTTCTGCACCACATAGACTTCTTCATTGGTACAGCGCGAAGACGTAATGCCGCCAATCGAGGTGCGGCCATATTTTTTCTGAATGGCTTTGAAGCCGTTTGCCGCGTGGGCAACGGCTTCTTCCCAGCTCACTTCTTTCCATGGATCAGTGATCCGTGTGCGGATCATTGGTTTGGTGATGCGGTCTTTATGGGAGGCATAGCCCCAGGCGAAACGACCCTTCACACAGGAATGGCCTTCATTGGCGCCGCCATCCTTATAGGGCACCATGCGAATGACTTCATCACCTTTCATTTCAGCTTTGAATGAACAGCCCACGCCGCAATAGGCACAAGTGGTGACGACGGAATGTTCGGGTTGGCCTTTTTTGATCACCGATTTTTCAGTAAGCGTGGCGGTGGGGCAGGCTTGAACACAAGCGCCACACGAAACGCATTCGGAAGCCATAAAGCCTTCATCCATGCCAGCGGAAACGTGGCTGGCAAAACCGCGCCCATCAATGGTGAGTGCGAATGTGCCTTGCACTTCCTCGCAAGCGCGCACGCAGCGTGAGCAGACAATGCACTTGGCCGGATCAAAGGTGAAATAGGGATTGCTCTCGTCTTTTTCCTTGAAGCGGAAATTTTCGCCAATACCGGCGCGCTTGGCAAAAACGTGATTGTCACCTTCATAGCCATAGCGCACATCACGCAAGCCCACGGCTCCGGCCATGTCTTGCAATTCGCAATCGCCATTGGCCGCACAAGTGAGGCAATCAAGCGGATGGTCTGAAATATAAAGTTCCATCACACCCTTGCGAAGGTTGCCGAGGCGGTCTGATTGGGTTTTAACTTTAATGCCGGGGGCAACCGGCGTGGTGCAGGAAGCGGGCGTGCCCTTGCGGCCTTCAATTTCCACCAGGCACAGGCGGCATGAACCAAAAGCGTTGACTGAATCAGTGGCGCAAAGCTTTGGGATCTGTGTGCCGAGCTCCATCGCCGCGCGCATGATCGACGTGCCCTCTGGCACAGTGATCGAATAGCCATCAATTTCCAGCGTGACCATCTGGGTCGCTTCAGATTTTGGTGTTCCGAAATCGGTTTCTTTGATGAGAGTCATTTTAGTACCTCATTTAAGTCCGTCATTCCGGCTTTCGTCGGGATGACAGAACTTTAAAATAGAACAAGTATTCTTCATTCCGCCGCCTGCCGCTTTACTGGCCGATCAAAATCTTCAGGAAAATGTTTGACAGCACTCATCACTGGCATCGGCGTCAAGCCGCCCATGGCGCAGAGTGAGCCATCGGTCATGGTCTGACACAAATCTTCCAGCAGCAACAAATTGGCATCGCGGTTTTCGCCAGCGACAATCTTGTCGATGGTTTCAGCACCGCGTATGGAACCAATGCGGCAGGGCGTGCATTTGCCGCAAGATTCAATGGCACAGAATTCCATGGCGAAACGCGCTTGGGCGGCCATATCAACGGAATCATCAAACACTACCAAGCCGCCATGGCCCACCATGGCAGCATTGGCAGCAAAGGTTTCATAATCCATCGGCAAATCGAGCTGCGAGTCCGGCAGATAAGAACCCAATGGCCCACCCACTTGCACAGCACGAACCTTGCGACCCGTAAACGTGCCGCCGCCAAAATAATTAATCAGTGTACGGAGCGTTATGCCGAAAGCTTTTTCAACAAGACCGCCTTGCTTGATGTTGCCAGCAAGTTGGAAGGGCAAGGTGCCGCGCGAACGACCCATGCCGTAATTCTTGTAAGCCGTGCCACCCTTGGCCATGATGAATGGAACAGCGGCAAAGCTGAGAACATTGTTGATAATCGTTGGTTTGCCGAACAGGCCTTGCAGCGCTGGAATGGGTGGCTTGGCCCGCACCATACCACGCTTGCCTTCGAGGGAATCCAGCATTGCGGTTTCTTCACCACAGATATAAGCACCGGCACCACGGCGTACTTCGAGGCTGAAAGATTTGTTTGAGCCTTGAATATTTTGGCCAAGCCATTTTGCGTCGATCGCAATCTGGATGGCTTCCTTCATCGTTGCAATCGCATCGGGATATTCCGAGCGGATATAGATGAAGCCCTTGGTTGCTCCCGCTGCGATGCCAGCAATCACCATGCCCTCAATGAGCATGAAGGGATCGCCCTCCATCACCATGCGGTCTGCGAATGTGCCGCTATCACCTTCATCAGCGTTGCAGCACACATATTTCTGATCGGCCTTGGCGTCGTGAACGGTTTTCCACTTGATGCCGGTGGGAAAGCCCGCACCGCCGCGCCCGCGCAAACCAGATTCAGTGACTTCAACCACAATTGCAGCACCTGTTAATCCAAGAGCCTTTTTCAATCCCTCAAAACCGCCATGGGCGATATAATCAGCGATTGAAACTGGGTCAGTGATTCCGGCGCGCGCGAATGTCAGGCGCTCTTGATTCTTGAGATATGGCAACTCATCAACAAGGCCGTGGCCCAGTTGATGTTTGCCACCTTCATAAAATTTGGCAGCAAACAGGCGCTTCACATCGCCCACTTCAATTGGGCCATAACCCAAGCGGCCCTTGGGCGTTTCAACTTCAACAAAAGTTTCAAGCCATGCCATGCCGCGCGATGAGTTGCGAATAATCTGTACACTGATCTTTTGGGCAGCAGCCTCAGCGGCAATGGCAGCTGCCACATCATCAGCACCAACCGCCTTGGCGGAACTATCACGCGGCACAAAAATCTTGATCATGCGCGAAGCCCTTCAACGATGGATTTGACTTTATCAGCGTTCACCCGCGCTACTGGCTTTTCATCAACCATCATGCTGGGGGCAGAAGCGCAGAGGCCCAAGCAATAGGTGGCCTCCAGCGTAATCAAACCATCTTCCGTGGTGCCGCCTATTTTCACCTTCAAGAATTTTTCAACCGCCGCAACCAAATCGCGCCCGCCCATGGATTGGCAAGCTTCAGCGCGGCACAGCTTCAAAACATGCTTGCCAGTCGGCTTCAAATGAAAGTCATGATAAAACGTGGCCACGCCATAAACTTCAGCACGCGAAAGGTTCAGCGCATGGGCAATGGCGGGCAGCGATGATTCAGGCACATGACCCAACTCATGTTGCACATCATGCAGGATTTCGAGCAGCGCATCCGGCCTGTTGCCATGCTTTGCGCAAATCGGCGTTGCCGGATCCGATTTTCCGAAATTGATATCTATAAGTGTGTGTTTCTTGGCCATGGCCAAGCATAGGGCAGCAAGGCTGACTTTGCCAATCGGCTCCGCCTATCAGACTATCGACCCGCTCAATGAACCTTAAAGTTCTTTGCCGCCTGGAACAAAGCAGCAATGGCGGGCGATAGTGGATCACGATCCACCGCGACCAAGCCAACAGCATGGCTAACGGTCGGTTCGGCCAGCGGAATGGCCACCACACCTTCCAAAGCACCCATGGCGTTGCGGAAATAATCTGGCATGATCGAACACAAGTTCATGCTGCGCACCGATGAAATGAGATTCATGATCGAATTGGTTTCAAGGCGCGGCGAGGGGTGCACCTTGGCGGCAGCGAAGGCGCGATCGATGATCCGGCGGTTTTGCATGTTGGGCGTGAGCAAGGCCAATGGCTGCTGTGCCGCCTCGAACCAGGTGACATAGTCTCGCGTTGCATATTCATGCGCCGATGAAATGAACAGACAATAATTCTCACGGTAAAGTTCAACCGCCATTAAGCCTTCAACTGGTTCATTATCAAGATAGGTGATGCCGGCCTCTATGGAAAAATCGCTCAGTGCACGGATGATTTCTTCAGAGCTGTGCGACAGGATCGTAAAATCAACAGCAGGATGCATCGCGTTCATGGCTTTGGTGAGAAACGAGGCCATGGGCAAAGCCGAGGGGATGACACCCAACACCATGCGGCCAACCAGTTCACCCTTCTTGCCTTTGATCTGAACCAGTTCCTGTTGCAGGTTTTGCCAATTGTCCAAAATCAGATGCGCCCATTTCAGAACCCGCTCACCTTCAGGCGTCAGGCCGATGTAACGTTGCCCGCGTTCCACAATCGGCACGCCAAGCTCTTGTTCCAGCTGCCTGATCCGGCCCGACAAAGTGGGTTGGGTGACGTTGCAGGCCGCCGCCGCGCGGGTAAAATGCTTTTCGCGGGCCAAAGCCGCTAAATATTGTAATTGTCGAATGTCCATGATGTTACAATAACTTAAGTCAAGTTTTTAAGCCCGCATAAAAAAATAATTGCTATTATAGGAAATAGTTCTTGACAGCGTACGGTGACCCTGCTAGTTCTTGTCACACTCCAGAATTGGGTCAAGCGAAAAGACCCTTTGGACAAACCCCTTAAACAGAGATTTGAAATGAACACAGACGCTAAACCTGCGCCCGATGCGGTCGCTTGGGTTCACATTCGTGCGCGCTATGAGCAGGCGGTTGAAACCGTGGCCCAGATTGCAGATGCCATCGGCTTGACACCACATGCTTTGACAATGCGCGCACGGGCCGAAGGATGGCTGCTGCGTAGCGCTGCCAAGAAAAAGCAGAAATCGGAAAGCACGCGTGAAACGATCAGACGTTTGAAAGAGCTTCTGCAGAACAGGCTTTCGAAATTGGAACGAGAGCTTGGAAGTATCGGCGATGATATTTCCGCACTTTCGAACGAACGCGATATTCGGGCCACCAATACTTTGGTGCGCACTTTGGAAAAGGTTCTGCAACTTGAACAGAAAGATATTAAGCAACGCCGAAGCCGTGACACCAGAAAGCTCAACAATGCCGAGCGTGAAGAGCTTGCGCGCCGCATTGCAAACCTGCCGGAAGAACAAGAAGAAGCGAGCGGCGGCGTTGGCGATACTGAAGCCATACCAGGTGCGGGACCTGCTGCGGGAATGGCGCTACTGGGCGAGGGCGGATCAACTCCCACCTGAGGATAAAGCATGGCGGCGCTGGCTGCTTTTGGGCGGACGCGGTTCAGGCAAAACCAGGGCCGGTGCCGAATGGGTGCGCGCCATTGCCTTGGGCGAATGGGGCACCAAGGTCAAGCGCATCGCACTTCTGGCTCCCACATTTGCCGAAGCACGGCTGGTGATGATTGAAGGACAATCGGGGTTATTATCGGTGCACGCCGCTGATGAGCAACCGCTGTTTGAACCATCAAAGCGGATGCTGAGCTGGCCCAATGGGGCTGTGGCTCATGTGTTCAGTGCGGAGGAGCCCGATGGCTTGCGCGGGCCGCAATTTGATGCCGCCTGGTGCGATGAGTTGGCAAAATGGAAACAAGTGGAAAGCGTGTGGGACATGTTGCAGTTTGGATTGCGGCTTGGCGAAAACCCAGTGGCTGTGATCACCACCACGCCAAGGCCGATTCCGATTTTAAAAAAGCTGATGAGTGAAGCAGGCACCGTGACCAGCCATTCCACCACTTTTGATAATGCCAATAATTTGGCCAGCAGTTTTTTGAAGGATGTGACCGCGCGCTATGCTGGAACCAGATTGGGACGACAGGAACTGGAAGGCGAACTGATTGAGGATGATCCCAATGCGTTGTTTAAGCGTGACCACATCGAACGCAGCCGAATGCTTGAAGCGCCGCAGCTGAAGCGCATCGTCGTGGCGGTTGATCCACCAGCCACCGCCAGCAAAACCAGCAATGCCTGCGGCATTGTATGTGTGGGGTTGGGGGATGATGACCGGTTTTATGTTTTGGCGGATCGTTCGGTCTAGGGGGCCAGACCTGCGCAATGGGCCAAATCTGTTGTGGCACTTTACCGCGAGAAACGTGCCTCACGCGTTGTGGCGGAAGTCAATCAAGGCGGCGCGATGGTGGAACAGGTGTTGCGCGAAGTTGACCGCAACATTCCGTTTCGGGCGGTTCATGCAAGGCTGGCAAAACAAATGCGAGCCGAGCCAATCGCTGCACTTTATGAGCAGGGCCGCGTGAGCCATGTGGGTGTGTTTGCCGAATTGGAAGATGAAATGTGCGCGGGCCTCGGGCAGGGGGCAAAGAGTCCTGACCGGTTGGATGCGCTAGTATGGGCGATCCACGAACTGATGCAAAAGCCGAGAGCGGGGCCGAGGGTTAGGATGTTGTGATCAATTGACCAGCAAGCCCCTCATCCTCCCACCTCGCTTCGCTAACGCTCTGCAAGGCGGTGCCCTCCTTCTCCCCGCCAAAGCGGGAGAGAAGGCGCAGAGTTTCCCTCTTTCCCGCTTCAGCGGGGAGAGGGTTGGGGCCCGCGCCGAAGGCGTGGGAGGGTGAGGGGCCTCCATCAGAATAGAAAATGTAGGAAACCATAATGCTATCCATACTCAAATCACTCTTCACGTCTGAACAGAAAAAATTCGGGAGCCAGCCTTTAGTGTCGATTTATAATGCGGGGTTGGCGCGCTGGGCGCCGCGCAATTATGCAGCCCAAGCACGCGAGGGATTTGCTACCAATTCTGTAGGCTATCGTTGTGTGCGCATGATTGCCGAAGCGGCAGGCTCAGTTCCGCTGCTGGTCTATCAAGGGCAGAACGAGATCGAGACGCATCCGCTTAAAACCCTGCTGCTGCGCCCAAACCCATCGCATTCGGGCCGTGATCTGATTGAAAATATCATTTCATATCTGATACTTGCTGGCAATTCTTACATTGAAGTCTCAAGCTTGGATAATATACCCCGCGAGTTGATGGCGCTGCGCCCTGACCGGATGCGCGTCGTGCCTGGCACCGATGGCTGGCCGGACCACTATGAATACTCCGTGTACGGAGAAATTGCCAAGCTTGCCGCTGATCACATCCTGCATATTCGCCTCTTCAACCCGCTCGATGATTATTATGGGCAATCGCCTTTAGAGGCAGCACAGCGCAGCATTGATACGCATAATTCAGCCAGTGCCTGGAATAAATCCATGCTCGACAATGCAGCACGGCCTTCAGGGGCCTTGGTGTTTGAAGCATCGGATGATCATCTTTCCGCCGAACAATTTGAACGGCTGAAGAATGAATTGGAATCAAGTTATCAGGGGGCTGCTAATGCAGGCCGGCCCATGGTGCTGGAAGGCGGGCTTGACTGGAAAGAGATGGGCTATAGCCCCAAGGATATGGATTTCATTCAATCCAAAAATGCAGCGGCGCGCGAAATTGCTTTGGCCTTTGGTGTGCCGCCGATGTTGCTGGGTATTCCCGGTGACAACACCTATTCCAATTTTGCCGAAGCCAACCGAACCTTCTGGCGGCAAACCGTGATCCCGCTCTTGGGACGGGTGACCGATGCGCTGGGCAATTTTGTCGGCCCCCAATTCGGGGCAGACATTCGCCTGACCTATGATCTCGACCAGGTTGATGCGCTTTCACAGGACCGCGACGCGCTCTGGACGAGGGTGAACACAGCGACGTTCTTGACCGACGATGAGAAGCGCGCAGCTGTTGGTTATGGGAAGTAGAAATTAATCCCCCTCCCCACAAGGGGGAGGGGCTTTAACAAAGGAAACCTTCATGACCCTTCGCCCTATCCGGCGCAGGCCGGGACAGCCATTATCTGCTGCCCCCGGCACCGGCGTATTCTCTGGCTATGCCAGCCTGTTTGGCAAGCGCGATGGCGCTGGCGATATTGTGATGCCAGGCGCTTTTGTTGACAGCATTAAAAAACGCGGGGCAGAAAACATCCGCATGCTGTTTCAGCATGATCCCAATGAACCCGTGGGCACGTGGCTTGATATTCGTGAAACCGCGCGCGGCCTGTTTGTGCAGGGCCGCCTTGATAAAAATGTGCAACGCGGGCGCGAATTGCTTTCGCTTTTGGAGTCAGGCGGACTCGATGGATTGTCGATTGGCTTTAAAACCGTTTTCGCAAAGCAAGACCGCACCACCAAATCCCGCCGCATCTATACAATTGATTTGTGGGAAATTTCGCTCGTCACTTTCCCAATGTTGGAAGATGCGCGGGTGAGCACTGTGAAGTCACGCATCCGGGCCAAGGCGGACTCACTTTTTGCCAAACCTGAAGCCCTGAACGCAATAAGGAGTATTTCGACGAATGGATAATCTGGAAACCAAGGTGGCAAGTTCTGCCGCTGACCACAATGATGTGATGGAGGCTTTTGAAGCTTTCAAGGAGGCGAATGACGACCGCCTCGACCAAATTGAAAAGCGCATGAGCGCTGATGTGATCACTTCGGAAAAGGTTGACCGCATCAACAAGGCCATTGATGAACTGATGCTGAAATCACGCCGGCCCGCTTTGGGTGGTGAAATGAAATCAGAACCGAGCGAACACAAAAAGGCCTTTGAGAGCTATGTTCGAAAGGGTGAAACCCACGGCCTCTTCGATCTTGAGGCCAAGGCCATGTCGGTTGGTTCAGGCCAGGATGGTGGCTATCTGGTGCCGCCGGAAGTGGAAGCACAAATCGGCCGCTTGCTTTCGCGCGCTTCGCCGATGCGACAGATTGCTGATGTTCGTCAGATTTCGGCGACGCTCTATAAAAAGCCGTTCAACACCAATGGCATTACTGCGGGCTGGATCGGGGAAACATCCGCACCAGCACAAACCGCCAGCGCCACATTGGCCGAACTGCAATTTCCGACCATGGAACTCTATGCCCAACCAGCAGCAACACAAGCTTTGCTGGATGACTCAATCGTCAACATTGATCAATGGATGGCGCATGAAGTTGAAATTGTATTTGCCGAGCAGGAAACCGACGCGTTTATCAATGGCGATGGTGTAACAAGGCCAAAGGGTATTTTGAGTTATCCCAAAGCCCCGGTTTCGTCCTGGACATGGGGCAATACAGGCTATGTGGCAACCGGTGTGGCGGGGGCCTTTCCGGCCACCAACCCTTCCGACAAGTTGGTGGACTTGGTTTACGCGTCGCGTGCTGGCTATCGCCAGAACGGCAACTTCATGCTCAACCGCAACACCCAGGCCACGATCCGGAAATTCAAGGATAATGTGGGCGACTATCTCTGGCAGCCAGCCGCCGCCGCTGATGGCAACCCAACACTGTTGAACTTCCCGGTGGTTGAAAGCGAATACATTCCCGATGTTGCCACCGCTTCATATTCAGTGGCGTTTGGCGATTTCAAGCGCGGCTATTTGATTGTTGATCGTGTGGGTGTGCGCATCCTGCGCGATCCATTCTCGGCCAAGCCTTACGTGCTGTTTTATACCACCAAACGCGTGGGCGGCGGCATGCAGGACTTTGACGCGGTGAAACTGTTGAAGTTTGACGTGTCGTAATCGTTCAACACTTTCCCTCCCCAACACTTGGGGAGGGTAGGTGGGGCTGATGCAGTGGTCACAAGTTTGCGACGCTTTGACTCGCTGAAAGAGCCCCATCCGTCTGCTTCGCAGCCACCTTCCCCAAGTGTTGGGGAAGGATAAGAGAGTTTACCCCCATGCCCCTTATCCTCACCACTCCGCCTTCTGCGGAACCCTTAAACCTAGCCGATGCCAAGGCGCAATTGCGGGTTTATCACAGTGACGATGACTCATTCATCAGTACACTGATTATAACCGCAAGGCGCTTGATTGAGCAGCGCTATGATCTTTCATTGCTGCAACAGAACTGGTCGTTATTTCTGGATGACTGGCCTGAAGGCGGCATATTCAATATCAGTCTTCGACCTTTGCTGAGTGTGACCGATATCAAGACTTATGGCGATGACGACACAGCCGCCACGATTGATCCGGCCCATTATTATATGGATGTGGCCAGCAATCCGCCCCGCGTGGTTCTGCGTCGTGGGCGCGTGTTTCCAGCACCGGGCCGCCAGGCCAACGGAATTGAGTTGAAGTTTGTTGCCGGCTTTGGCGCGAGCGCCAGCACCGTGCCCGCCGAAATCAAGCAGGCGATGTTGATGGCGATTTCGGATTGGTATGCCAATCGCGGCGACCAGAACAATGGCAAGTTGCCCATTGGTGCAGTCGAGCTTTTGAAACCTTACCGCAACATGAGGCTGAAATGAGTCCGGGGCTGAGCTTGCAACAAGCAGTCCGCACGGCTCTTTTGGCGCGTGGATCACTGACCGCACTTTTGGGCGGCGGCCACATATTTGATGAAGTGCCGCGCGGTGCCAACCCGCCCTATGTGGTGATCACCGGCGTAGAAACGCGCGACTGGAGCGTGGTTGATCAAAAGGCGCATGAACATTTCATGGGTATCGAAGTGACCAGCAATTCGCGCAGCCGCGCGCTGGCCCAGAACATAGCCAGCGAGATTGAACTCGCTCTCGATAATGCGGCGTTGAGCTTGAGCGGCCACATATTGGTGAATTTGCGGGTGATTTTTTCCAATGTGACCAGATCTCCCAGCACTTCCAACTATGGCGCGAGCTTAAGGTTTCGCGCCGCCACTGAACCCCTTTAACAGGAGCAAAACATGACAGCCCAAAAAGGCCGCGACCTATTGCTGAAACTCGACAGCACCGGAACTGGCACCTTCACAACAGTAGCGGGCCTGCGCAGCCACACGCTTTCTTTCAACGCTGAGCAGGTTGACGCGACCTCACAAGAATCAGCCGGTGCCTGGCGCGAATTATTGGCTGGTGCTGGTTTGAAATCTGCAACATTACGCGGCCAAGGCATTTTCAAGGATGCGGCCACGGATCTGACCATGCGGTCATATTTCTTCAACAGCACCATTGTGGACTGGCAAATCATTGTTCCGAATTTTGGCATTGTGCAGGGGCCGTTTCAAATTACCGGATTGGACTTTGGCGCAAAGCATGATGGCGAAGTGACGTTTGATCTTGCACTCGCCTCGGCTGGCCTTCTGAACTTCACGGCGATTTGAGGCAAGCCATGGCGAACCGACATCGTGGTGAAATTGAAGCCGAACTGGGCGGGCAAAACTATACATTGGTGCTGACCCTTGGCGCACTTGCCGAAATCGAACATGCCTATGGCGGTGAAGACATGATCGCCATTGCCGAACGCTTTGAAAATGGGCGCATTAAAGCAACAGATGCAATCAAGGTCATCGGTGCTGGGCTTCGTGGTTCAGGCCTGACTTTTACCGATGATGAGGTGGCCAAGCTTTCAGTGGCGGGCGGTGCTGCTGGCTATTTGCGCATTGTTGCTGATCTATTGAAGGCCACATTTGTGGGCAACGCATGAGCGAGGCGAGGCCCAGTTTCCCGCCCCCTGGTTTTCCGTGGGCGCGATTAATGCAATTGGGGCTTGGCACATTGAAGCTGAGCCCTTCCGAATTCTGGCGCAGCACGCCGCGCGAAATCGCCGGTGCTTTTGGTGCCCCTCCCCAGCCAATGCTGCGCCAGAAACTTGATGAATTGATAGAAAGGTTTCCCGATCTATGACCGACCAATACCAACATAATTTGGATGCCCTGTCTTTGCGAACCAGCGAGTTGCGCAACCAGATGCAGGATTTGAATGGTCTTGCTGATACATTTGGCAACAAGCTCGTCACCTCATTTGCCAGCGCCGTGATCCATGGCAAAAGCTTGAGCGATGTGATGAAATCTTTGGTGCTGTCACTCAGCCAAACAGCTTTGACTTCAGCGCTCAAGCCTTTGGGCAATTTGGTGGGTAATTTGTTCAGCGGGCTTTTTGCCAACGCCAACGGCAATGTGCTGGCGGGTGGCAAGATCATGCCTTTTGCTGATGGTGGCATTGTCAACAGCCCGGTTTTGTTTCCGATGCGCGGGGGAACCGGATTGATGGGTGAGGCGGGGCCGGAAGCGATCATGCCTTTGGCACGCGGGCCAGACGGCAAGCTGGGCGTGCGCGGTGGTGGCAGCTCGACCAACGTGACGGTGAATATCTCAACGCCAGACATTCAAAGCTTCAATCAATCGCAAAGCCAGATCGCCGCAATGCTGAACCAGGCGATTGCACGGGGCACAAGGAATCTTTGAGATGAGTTTTGACAATGTGAGATTTCCAACCAGCATTTCGCGCGGCAGCACCGGAACCGCTGAACGCCGCACCGATGTGGTGACAACAGCTTCAGGCCGCGAAGAGCGCAATGCGCGATGGGCTAATTCCAAGCGCAAATATAATGCGGGCTTTGGCGTAAAATCGCTCGATGACATTCAAGCTGTTGTGGCGTTTTTCGAAGAACGGCGCGGCAAGCTCTATGCATTTCGCTGGAAGGACTTTGCCGATTTCAAATCTTGCGCGGCATCAGCGACAATTGCAGCCACAGATCAGATGATCGGCACCAGCGACGGAACCACGGCGACTTTTCAGTTGGTGAAGCAATATGGCACAGGCACCCGGAATTTTATGCGCCTGATCAATGCGCCCGTTTCGGGCACATTAAGTGTTGCAGTGAACGGCACGGTGACGACGCAGTTTATTGTCAACATGCAAACCGGGTTGGTGACCTTTAACGCCGGTGCAATTCCAGCGAATGGAGCGGTAATCACGGCGGGCTTTGAATTTGACGTGCCGGTGCGATTTGATACCGATGCGATCACCATCAATCTTGCCCATTTTGCCGGTGGCGACATTCCCAATATTCCGCTGGTTGAGGTGCGGCCATGAAAACATTATCTGCGACTTTGCAATCTCACTTAGACACAGGCACCACAACGCTGTGTTATTGTTGGAAACTAGTATTGCGCTCTGGTCAGACATTGGGGTTCACCGACCATGATGAAGCCATTCAATTTGACGGCGTGAATTTTGAGGCCCAGGCAGGCTTTACAGCGTCGGAGATTCATTCAACATTGGGCTTTGCTGTGGACAATCTTGAAGCGTCGGGCGCATTGCAATCAAGCCAACTCGATGAAACGCGGTTGAATGCTGGCGATTATGACCATGCTGCAATTGAGATCTGGCGCGTGAATTGGCTGGATGTGAGCCAGCGTGTTTTGCAACGCAAAGGCCATTTGGGCGAAGTGAGTTATGGACAGGGGTTCTTCAAGGCTGAAGTGCGCGGCCTTGCGCATTTGCTCAATCAACCCAAGGGACGGGTGTTTCAATTTGGTTGTGATGCAACGCTGGGTGACGCGCGTTGCGGCGTTGATGTGAATGCTTCGTCCTATCGTGGCACTGGCACGATTGCCGCCGTGCGTGAAAATAGTTTTGATGTTTCAGGCCTTACCGGTTTTGCCGATGACTGGTTCACCAGAGGTGTGTTGAGCTGGAACGCGGGGCCGAACGCCGGGAGGTTGCTTGCAATAAAGCGACACCGTGCATTTTCTGCGAATGCGCGAATAGATTTGTGGCAGGCACCCAAGTTTTCAATTGCCGTGGGCGAAGCCATTATTGTGACCGCTGGCTGCGACAGGCAATTTGCAACCTGCAAAGCAAAGTTCGCCAATCAAGTGAATTTCAGGGGCTTTCCCCACATGCCGGGCAGCGATTTCGTAATGGCGGTTGCCGCCAAAAGCGACACCAACAATGGTGGCAGCAGGATCAACTAAATATGAATATTGAAACTGACATCATAACCCTGGCCAAGGGCTGGCTTGGCACGCCTTATCGCCACCAGGCGAGCCTGAAGGGCGTGGGTTGTGACTGCCTTGGATTGATGCGCGGTGTGTGGCGCGAACGCTTTGGGCAAGAGCCCGAATTGCCACCAGCCTATGCGCCAGATTGGGCCGAATCTGGTTTGGAGGAAACTCTGGCCGAAGCTGGCCGCCGCCACTTGATTGAGGTGCCGCCCCTGGTTTTTGCGGCAGGCGATGTTTTGCTGTTCCGTTGGAAAGCCCATCTGCCCGCCAAACATGCCGGCATCGCGATTGACCGTACACGGATGATCCATGCCCAAGAAGGCGCTTGTGTGAGCGAGGCAGCACTCAATTCATGGTGGTTGCGGCGCTTGGCTTTTGCATTTCGTTTTCCGGAAAGTGATCAATAATGGCCACCGTTGTTTTGCAATATGCGGGCGCTGCTTTAGGCAGCGTTTTAGGTGGGCCACTCGGTGGCATGATTGGCCGCGCGGTTGGTGGCATTGCCGGAAGCATTATTGACCAGGAAATATTTGGCAGCACATCGCACCGCGAGGGGCCGAGACTTGGTTCACTCCGCGTCATGTCATCGGAGGAGGGCGCACCCATTCCCGTGGTCTATGGCCGGATGCGCATTTCTGGCCAAGTGATCTGGGCCAGCAAATTGCAGGAAGTGGCTTCCACCACCACCCAAAGCGCATCAGGCAAAGGCGGGCCATCGGCCACTACGACCGATTATAGTTATTTTGCCAATTTTGCGGTGGGCCTGTGTGAAGGTGAGATCAGCGGCATTGGCAGGGTATGGGCCGATGGCAAGGAGATTGACCTCGATCTCTATGCGCCACGACTTTATCTCGGCACTGAAACGCAATCGCCTGATAGTTTGATCAGTGCCATCGAGGGAGCAAGCGCGGCGCCTGCCTATCGCGGTCTTGCCTATCTTGTGTTTGAGCGTTTGCCGCTGACGGCATTTGGCAATCGCCTGCCGCAATTGTCATTTGAGGTGATCAGCAAGGCGAGTGATGCGGCGGCTTCTGTGAAAGCGGTAAGCATCATCCCCGGCTCAACCGAATTTGGCTATGATCCAACCCCGGTCACCCGCAATGTGAGTGCTGGTGTGACGACCAGCGAAAATGCGCATGTTTCTTCTGAGAACAGCGATTGGACCGTGTCGCTTGATCAATTACAGGCCAGTGCTGAGAATGTTGAAGCGGCATCTCTGGTGGTGGCCTGGTTCGGCAATGATTTGCGCTGTGGGCAATGTCAATTGAAACCCGGTGTTGATAATTCTGCCAAAGTCACCAGCCCTTATGATTGGCAGGTTTCAGGAATTGGCAGATCCGCCGCGCGCGTGGTGAGCCAGGTGAATGGCCAAGCAGCCTTCGGGGGAACACCCTCTGATGCATCCGTGATCCGCGCTATTCAAGACCTGCACGCGCGTGGACTGAAGGTGATGTTCTATCCCTTCATCTTGATGGATATTCCGGCGGGCAATGGATGGCCTGATCCTTACGGAGGTTTCGAGCAGGCGAATTATCCATGGCGCGGAAGATTAACGGCGAGCATTGCTCCGGGCCGCGTTGGCAGCCCTGACCAGACTTCGGCGGTCGATAGCCAGATTGCAAGTTTTGCGGGCTCTGCCACGGCTTCGCAATTCGCCATATCAGGCAATAATGTGAATTACACAGGCCCTGCGGAATGGAGCTTCCGCCGCATGATCTTGCATTATGCCAAGCTTTGCGCGGCGGCCGGTGGTGTGGATGCGTTTTTGCTGAGCAGTGAATTGGTGGGGCTGACCACGCTCCGATCATCAGCCAATACCTATCCCTTCGTGGCGGCGCTGCAAACTCTTGCGGCTGAAGTGAAAGCCATATTGCCAAGCGCCAAGATTTCCTATGGTGCCGATTGGTCGGAATATTTTGGGCACCAACCACAAGATGGTTCGGGCGATGTTTATTTTCATCTTGATCCGCTTTGGGCCTCTTCCACAATCGATTTCATCGGTGTTGACAATTACCTGCCGCTTTCAGATTGGCGCGATGGTACTTCGCATTTGGATTTTGTGAACGGCACACGCAGCATTTATGATCGCAGTTATTTAAAGAGCCGCATTGCCGGCGGCGAAGACTATGATTGGTATTATGCTTCCGCCTCTGATCGCGATGCACAAATCCGCACACCAATTACCGATGGGCTCTATGGCAAGCCTTGGGTTTACCGGCCCAAGGATTTTGTGAATTGGTGGAGCAACCAACATTTCAACCGACCGGCTGGCGTGCAAGCGGCAATGCCAACAGCGTGGACACCGCAATCAAAGCCGATCTGGTTTACCGAGACCGGCTGCCCCGCCATCGACAAGGGCACCAATACGCCCAACGCCTTTTATGATGCAAAGTCGGCTGAAAGTCTGTGGCCTGCCTATTCGGGTGTGCAACAGGATGTCCAAATCCAGGCGGCTTATTTGCGCGCGATGCAGGACTATTGGGGAGCCACGGGGCAAACCAATCCCGTGTCGAACACCTATGGCGCGCCGATGGTGGACGCCGCACGCATTTTCCATTGGGCTTGGGATGCCAGGCCTTTTCCAGCCTTTCCGGCCCGCACCGATGTGTGGAGCGATGGTGGCAATTATGCCAAGGGCCATTGGCTGAATGGAAGACTGGGTGCAGTTGATATTGGGGGCTTGATTACCGCCATCGCCGCGCGGTTTGGATTTTTCGATTGCGATGTTTCAGCCGTTGAAGGTTTGGTTGATGGCTTCGTTCTCGATCGACCCATGTCGGCACGCAAGGCACTAGAACAACTGTTGCAATGCTTTGCCATTGATGCCGTGGAGTCGGAAGGCAAACTCAAATTTCGCGCGCGCCGCATTCTAGATCAAATCATCATTACACATGACGATTTGGTGGAGGAGGGCGCTGCGCAAGCGATCTTCAACCATACCCGTTCGCAAGAAACCGAAATGGCTGCGGCCGTGCGCCTGACCTACGCCGAGTCTGGACTGGATTATAGAAGCGCCACGGTTTCGCGGGCCAGGGCAAATACCGGAAGCGCGCGCGAGATCAATCTGAACCTGCCAGCAGCGCTGAGCCAAGCCCAAGCGCAAGCCCGCGCCGATGTCGCATTGGAAGAAGCCTGGGCGGCGCGCGAGACAGCCCAATTCATTTTGTCGCCAAGGTTTGAATTTGTGGAGGCTGGAGACGTGTTGCGCATTGGCAATGGCCAGTGGCGCGTGAAATCAGTTGCGGCAGGTGCGGCGCGCAAGATTGAAGCCGTAGGCCATGACCCTGCTGTTTATGAACCGCCACCGGCCAATGAAAGGCTTATGGCCAATCTGGCTCCACAAATTTATGGCAAGCCCGACGCGCAGATGTTTGATTTGGCAATGGTCGGCGCATCAGGCTCGGCTGCACCCTGGCTTGCAGCACAGGAAACGCCCTGGCCTGGAACACTGGTCCTTTTAAAGAAAGTGGGTGTTTCGAGTTTCAACTTTAATCGCGTGAATTCGCTGCAGGCAACCATGGGCAGCACGCTGACGACTTGGCCTTCGGGAAATCCGCACCGGATTGATTATGCCAATACATTGGATGTGCAAATGCGTTATGGCGCTTTGGCTTCCATTGGCGTTGATGAAATGTTGAGCGGCGGCAACAGTGCAGCAATTGGTGACGCGACGACGGGCTATGAAATTGTTCAATTTCTGAAAGGTAGTCTGATTGCACCAAACACCTTCAGACTTTCAGGATTTTTGCGTGGACAGGCGGGATCAGAAGCTGAAATGCTGGCTTCAAGACCAACCGGGCAGAATTTTATTTTGCTGATCGGGGCCGTTGTGCAGCCTGGCATGTCTTTGACTGAAGCGGGGCTGGAGGCCACTTGGCGATTGGGGCCATCACAGTTTGATCATGGCCACTCATCCTACCTTGAGTTTACATTTACAGGCACTCTGAAATCATTGCGGCCCTTGCGGCCTGCACAGTTGAAATTTGATGCAGCCTCAGGTGGACGCAATATTTCATGGATCAGACGCACGCGCATTGACGGTGACCTTTGGGAATTAACCGATGCACCGCTGGGTGAATCCGTTGAGCAATATCGGCTCGAAATTTTTGCTGGAAGCACGTTAAAGCGCAGCCTGGTTTTGACGGTTCCAAGCTATTTTTATTCCAACGCAGATTTTACAACTGACTTTGGCGCTTCGCCCACCACTGTGAAATTGTGCGTGGCTCAAGTCAGCGCAGCTTATGGCGCTGGCGATATTCTCGAAAGGATTTTCAATGTCTAATTCACCTCTGCTTGGCCTGCCTTATCTGGCATCGGCACAAGCCCAAAAACATGTGACCCATAATGAAGCACTGTCGTTGATTGATGGGCTTTTACAGCTCTCAGTGATTTCACGAACGCTTTCAACTCCGCCCATAACGATGGCCGATGGTGACCGCTATCTCGTGGGCGCAGGCCCAGCCGACGACTGGGTGGGGCAGGCAGGCCAGGTGGCGTTGCACATGGATGGCGCATGGCGATTTTTAACCCCACGCAAGGGTTGGTGCATCTGGATTGAAGCTGAAAATGTATTTTTGGTTTTCGATGGGACAAGTTGGGGCGTACCACCTTTGCCAAGCCAGTTGCAAAATCTCTCGCTTCTGGGTGTGAACGCCACGGCGGATGCGACCAACAAATTGGCTGTGAGTTCAGCTTCTGTGCTGTTCAATAACGCTGGCGCTGGTGTTCAATTCAAAATCAACAAACACGCAGCCACAGATACGGCGAGCCTATTATTTCAAGACAATTTTTCGGGTCGTGCCGAAGTGGGGTTGGCGGGCGATGACAATCTGCACTTTAAAGTGAGTTCTGATGGCAGCGCATTTTTCGAATCGCTGGTGATCTCAGGGGCCAGCGGTTTGGTGACAGTGAAGAATAATATTGCACTTGATCCTCAAGCCTCTGATCCCAGCACTTCGACCAATGGGCAGATCTGGTATAATTCCACCAGCGGAAAATTCAGAGCCAAGCAGAACGGTACGAATATCGACTTAAGCAGCGGTGTCGGCGTAAGCGATGGCGACAAAGGCGATATTATCGTATCAGGTTCTGGAACCGTCTGGTCGCTTGATGCCGCGCCAGCCCGCAGCACTTTGAGCATCAACAATGTCGATAACACTTCGGATCTGGGCAAGCCTGTTTCGACGGCGCAACAGACGGCTCTCAATCTGAAAGCACCGTTGGCCTCGCCAGTTTTTAGCGGTTCGCCCGCCGCCCCGACCGCTGCGGCACTTTCAAACAATACCACACTTGCCACCACGGCTTATGCCGACGCCGCAGATCTTGTCGCTGCTGCATCAATGCAAGGCCAGATTCAAGCGCGCTTTCTCACCCTCAATTAAGGAGACACATTATGCCGGCAAATACCGCACCGATTTTTTCGACCAAGGGTGCCATTCAATGGAACCCAGCCATCCTGTCGACGGCCAACACGGCCAAAGACGGCACAGGCAGTGTGGCCACTATTTTTACAGGCCAAACAGCGGGCAACGCCGCAGGCAATTTTGTTCAAAGATTGATTGCAAGACCGTTGGGCACCAATGTTGCCACTGTGTTGCGCGTGTTTATCAACAATGGCAGCACCAACACGACCGCCGCCAACAATAGCTTGATCGCGGAAATGACGCCGCCTGCCACAGCTTTGAGCGAAACTTCAGCCCAGCCTGATTATGTGTTGCCGTTAAACTTTGCATTACCTGCCGGCTATAAAATCAATTGCGCAATTGGCACTGCTGTTGCCGCAGGCTTTGCCGTTTCAGTTATCGGTGGTGAATACTGATGCTTGATATTTCTCATCTTGCCAGCACCAGAAACGGTGGCGATGTTCAAATCTTCAACGCTTTGGGAACCAGTGATTTTCAAACCTGGGTGAAGCCACGGGGCAAATCGATGGTTTCGATTATTGCCATCAATCCTGGCGGCGGAGGGGGCGGCGGGTTTTCTGCCGCCGCAGCAACAGCGCGTGGCGGTGGTGGCGGAGGGGGTGGCGGGGCAATCTCAAGGCTTATGAGCATCCCGATTGACGTGTTGCCAGATGCACTCTTCATCAACGTTGGCCTTGGTGGCCCAGGCGGCGCTGCGGCAGCAGCTGGTGCGGCCGGTGGTGTTACGATGGTGCTGATCCGCCCGGATACAGTGTTATCGGTTCAAAATCGTGTTCTGCAAGGCGGAGTGGCTGCGGGCGGTGGCGGCGCAGGTGCTGCTGCAGCTGTTGGTGCAGCGGGCACAGCGAGCGCTGTGTCTGGACTTTTTGCGATGGGATCTTTCGGTGTTTTTCTTTCGAGCGTCGGTGTTGCGGGCGGTGCTGGTGGGGCAGTTGCGGGCGGTGTTGGCACGGCAGTGACGTGGGGGAGCAGTTCAATCGCGATATGTGGTGGGGCAGGTGGTGGCGGCACCACTTCGGCTGATTTTGCCGGCGGCGCAATCACCGGTGCGGGTTGGTTTCCAACGATTGTAGGCGGCCTGGCCGGTTCCAACCGAGGCAATGACGGGTTTTATAGCCCAGTTCCTTTTGGTGCGGGCGGCGGTTCCGGCGGCGGCGCCAGCAACGCAAGCATCGGTGGTGCTGGGGGCAATGGTGCTGTTGGTTGCGGCGGTGGCGGAGGTGGTGGAGGAACGACTGGTGGCTCTGGCGGCAATGGTGGCAACGGCCTTGTGATTATTTCGTGTTGGTGAGTGGGCATGATGACAAATATTGAACGTGAAATTGGCAATCTTGAAGCGCGGATGCAAACCGTTGAAAGCGAGCTTCACGCCATTCGCCAGGATGTGCGCGAGATCAGAGATGCATTGGTGGGGGTCAAAGGCGGCTGGCGGGCTTTGACTTTGGTTATTGGTCTGGCGGCAACGGCTGGTGCCGTGCTGGGCAAATATGTGCCGCTGCTGCTTGGCATTCGCAACTAAATTCTCGAGGATAATTCATGACAATTTGGCCGCTGCAAAGCGAGGCTGATGCCTTTTATGGCAACCCGCGCGGGCGCAGCCCTGCGATTGTTAATCAGGGCTGGTACCGCGCGAATATCACAATGATTCATGCTCCATTTGCGATGCATATGACCGGGCCGGTCTTGCGGGTTCCGATTCATATTAAATGTGCGGACGCTACGATGATCTGGCTAGGTGAAGTTTGGAACAATGCGGGCCGTGACCAGCGTGTTATTGACCAATGGGGCATGAGCGTGTTTTCGGGTTCCTATTGCTACCGCACCATGCGCGGCCTGCACCACCTTTCCATGCATGCCTATGGTTGCGCCATGGATTTTGATGCGCCGCGAAACGCGCTCCACAATTCCCAGCCACATTTTGCCAGTTTGCGCAGCGAAGTGGTTGAGCCCTTTTTAAAGCTGGGCGGGGTGTGGGGTGGCGACTGGAACGGCAATGGCTCATCCTTGGATGAGCGCCGCGCTGATGGCATGCATTTTCAATTTGCCCGTCTGAATTAGGGTGGGCTGACAATCCGCTGCCGTGGCGGAACCACGGTAACTCTTAAAAATCAGGAAACTCAATGATGAATGCTGATATGATCGGCGGGATTATCCGCGCGCTTGTTCCACCTGTAATTGCTTATCTGGTTGGCAAAGGCACTTTGCCCGCTGGCGACTATGGTGCGGTGGTAACGGGCCTTGTGGCTGTGGTCACGGCCATTTGGTCAGTACGCACCAACGTTACGGGCAAGGTGATTATGTGACGGATGCCTTATTGCTGTTGGCGGCAATGATCGGTGTGGGTGCTGCGGCCTTTTTGGTCGCGCGCTCACCCTCTTTCTGGATTGGTTTGGGCAAAGTGGTGATGGTTCAACTGTTGCCGACCGTCTTGAGGATATTCCGGCCAAAAAACTTTACGAAAGAGCAACTGGACAAGATTGCCCGTGGCGAAGACCCGTTTAGGGACAGGCCGAAAGGCTGGTGAGGCCTGTTCATCCTGTATTCAGCTTGCGCGCGCTATAGCTTCGAGCCTGACATTATCAGGGGTCGTGACGTGTTTAAAACAATGTTGGTTTTCAGTTTGTTGCTCGGTGGTTGTTGGGGTTTGGACGTGAATACGGCCAATGCCCGCGATTTTCCATTACATCTCATCCAAATTGCGCAAGATTCAGGGCAATACCCCGTTGCGCCATCGCAGGCGGCTGTGATTGCCAAAGAAAGTGTGCCTGGCTCCAAAGTCTTGAACGTGAAGCTCTTGCCCTCCGGCGTTTATGCTGTCACTTTAAAGGTGGGGGGCAGCGTGACACGAGTCATGGTTGACGCAACATCAGGTGCGGTGACCTAATTCCGGTTTGCGCTGCTGCAACGCAGAAGGACCGGAGACGATGCGCATTCTTGTTGTAGAAGATGATGTTGACCTGAACCGTCAACTGGTGACGGCCTTGTCTGATGCGGGCTATGTGGCCGATAAAGCCTTCGATGGCGAAGAGGGGCATTTCCTCGGCGATACCGAGCCCTATGATGCCATTGTGCTCGATCTTGGCTTACCCGTGCTTGATGGCGTGAGCGTTCTCGAAAAATGGCGCAGGGCTGGCAAGAAGACCCCTGTGCTGATTCTAACAGCGCGTGACCGTTGGAGCGATAAGGTGGCAGGCTTTGATGCCGGAGCCGATGACTATGTGACCAAGCCGTTTCACATGGAAGAAGTTTTGGCCCGCGTTCGTGCGCTTCTCAGGCGCAGTGCGGGTCACGCCACCAGTGAACTGACCTGTGGGCCCGTGGTGCTTGATACGGCCAATGCCAAAGTGACTGTGAATGGCAGTGCCATTAAGCTGACTTCACTTGAGTTTCGCTTGCTGGCCTATTTGATGCATCACAATGGCAAAGTGGTTTCGCGCACCGAACTTGTGGAACATCTTTACGATCAGGATTTTGACCGCGATTCAAACACGGTGGAAGTTTTCGTCGGGCGTTTGCGCAAGAAACTGGGCGTGGATGTTTTGCAAACCATTCGCGGCATGGGCTATTGCATGAGCGAGCAAGGGAATGCGGGTTAATTCTCTTTCGTTTCGCCTTCTTGCTTCATCAACTTTGATTGCCATCGTTTTGTTGGCAACGGCGGCGTTTTTGTTGAATATGCTTTTTCAGCAAGCCCTAGAGCGCAATTTTGATCAGCGGTTGAAAGCTGCACTTGATGGCATTTTGGCCAATGTCGAATTGAAGTCTGATGGTGCGCCCAGACTTCAGGGGCCAATTGCCGATACGCGCTTTTCGTTGCCGCTTTCAGGTTGGTATTGGCAAGTGAGTTCGCCTGACAAATCCGCCAATCTATTGGCCTCTGGGTCTTTGCTTGAGCAACATATTGAAGTGCCTGCTGAGGCTCATCAACAACGTGATGCTGATGGTGTTGCGAGTTTTTCGGCAGTTGACAGCGAAGGCAAACAATTGCGCGTGATCGAACAGCGCCTTAAACTGTTTGGCAGCCCACAGGAATTTTCATTTTTGGTTGCCGGCAATTTTGATGAATTGAAAAGCGAAGTCTTGTCGTTTCGCCAAACCCTGTTCGCAGTTTTGGCACTTCTAGGAGCAGGGCTGCTTCTGGCGCTTTTGGCGCAGGTGCGCTTTGGCCTGCGCCCGCTGGAGGAAATGCAACACGCACTGAACGATATTCGCGGTGGCAAGATTGAAATGCTGCACGATAATTTTCCCGGTGAGATTCAGCCCGTGGCAGATGAGCTTAATCTGTTGATGCAGGCCAATTTTGAAATCATTGATCGCGCACGCATGCAGGTTGGCAATCTTGCCCACGCGCTGAAAACCCCGATTAGCGTTCTGACCAATGAAGCACGCGATTCCAAAGGGCCATTGGCTGACAAGGTGAAGGAGCAGATCGATGTTATGCGCGATCAAGTGAATCTCTATCTTGATCGGGCGCGACGTGCCG
>JAYVXY010000257.1:0-10319 GCA_043784785.1 Aestuariivirga sp.
TCATCGCCAATTTCTTCTTTACCGGCACGACCTGTGGTTGCTCAACTGCGCCGGTTTGCTTAGGAGTTGCAGCCAATTGAGCCTGCAATTGCTTCACTGCGTAATTCAACTCTTCAACTTGGCCCACCAATTGGCGCAATTGCTGATCAAGCTGGTCAACACGGTTGGAAACATCATCAGCCCGGGCTGGCGTGAAAGCAGCAGACATTAAAAGTGCAATTACGAAAAACTTACGATTCAACATGTTTTTCAATCCAAAAACTTAAACTTGGATACTTCCCTGCTACCCAATCACGGAAAAAATGAGGCCTTTCAAAGATCAATTTAAAAAGCCTCACACTGTCGCATGAATACAACACTCTAGTGTCAGTTTGTCCCACCCGTAATCACTGTCACGGCGCGGCGGTTCTGCGACCAGCATTGCTCAGCATCACACAACGCCACTGGGCGTTCCTTGCCATATGCAATCGAGGAAATGCGGTTGGCCGCAACCCCATGGGCAATCAGAAAGCCGCGGGCAGCCGTGGCGCGCCGTGCTGAAAGCGATATATTATATTCACGCGTGCCACGTTCGTCGGCATGGCCTTCGACCTGCACGGTCACTTGGGAGTATCGCTTCAGCCATTCAGACTGCTTGGCCAAAGTGGCCTCAGCTTCAGGCGAAAGTGAAGTTTGATCATTGAGGAAGTAGACACGGTCGCCAACATTAGTGGAGAAATCGCCTTTGGAGCCCGGTGCCGCATTGCCAACACCAGCGCCATTGCCGTTCAAGCCAGGATCAAGTTGCGGCTGATCCTTCTTGGAACAAGCAGCCAATGCCATAAAACAGCAGCAAATCGCCGCAAATTTGAAACCTGCATGACGCGTCATCATCAATCCCACTCCTTAGCAGGGCCAAGCCTGCCCCCATCCCAAGGAACCAGATTCGCCCAAAATTAAAGCGCCGTCGGCGCAAAATATCACCTCACACAAGTGTGGTGATACATGGTTAATATTTTACAAACTCAAGCCCAAGGCCCGATTCAGCCACAAAACACGTTTGTTGTTGCCGTGATAACCGCAACAGAACGGCGAGATTGTGGCCATTTTTACACAAATCCCAGCAGAACGGTCGTTGTGCCCTGCTGTTGACAAAGTTTAGTTAAGAAGTGGTGACCAAGCCGGATCAGAAGAAAACTCCGGTGTAGGCACCCGCTGCTCATTATATCCCGAAATATCCACTGAATAGAGCTGTGGCCCACCGGTTTCGCCCGGCTGATCACGAAAGAACATTACAACCCGGCTATTGGGCGACCAGGTCGGCCCTTCATTATGAAAGCCTTCGGTCAAAATTCGCTCGCCCGAACCATCAGGGGCCATCACGCCAATGGCAAACTTGCTTTCGCCTTGCTTGGTGAAGGCAAGATATTTGCCATCCGGCGACCAGACTGGTGTTGAATAGCGCCCCTTGCCAAAGCTGATGCGGTTTTGGTTGGAGCCATCAGAGTTCATCACATAGATCTGTTGGGTTCCACCACGATCCGATTCAAAGGCAATGCGCGCGCCATCAGGCGAAAAACTGGGGGCCGTGTTGATGGCTGGCACATTGGTGATCTGACGCATTTGCTTCGAGCGCAAGTCCATCTCAAAAATATTGGCATCACGTCCATCGTCCGATTGCAAACTCATCACCACCTTTTGCCCGTCTGGTGAAAAGCGCGGCGCAAAACTCATATTCTTGAAGTCACCCACAATCTCCTTTTCGCCTGTATCAAGATTATAGAGATAAACCCGTGCAGCTTCGGCACCGATCGAGGCGTAAGTGATTTCTTGGCTATTGGGCGAAAATCGCGGGGTCAGCAAAATATCTTTGCCATTGGTCAGTGTGCGCGCACCAAACCCATCTTGATCCATGATGCCCAATTTTTTAATGCGCTGATTCTTCGGGCCAGACTCATCCACATAAACCACACGTGTATCGAAATAACCGTCAAAACCGGTGATCGACTTATAAATCAAGTCGGCAATCTTATGGGCAATGCGCCGCGAAACTTTGGGGCTGGCCGTGAAGCTTGTTCCCGAAATCAACTGACCCGTGTTCACATCATAAAGCTTGAAAGCAATGGTGGACTTGCCACCCTGATTGATCACCTGCCCCACCACCAGATCCTTGGCTTGAACCTGTTTCCAGCTTTCAAATTGTGGCGGCGCTTCAAAGTTAGAAATATGTTCGATGAAGGATTGCGGCTCTAATGGCTTGAAATAACCCGAACGCGCCAGATCATTGGCAATCACACCGGCAATGGTTGCAGCCACATCACTGCCATCGCTTGAAACAAATGGCGCAATGGCAATCGGCAATGGGTCAATCTTGCCGCCCGTCACCGTGCCGTTCACCGCAAATGCGTTGGGTGCAGCAAAGCCAAGCACCACCAGAACCAATGAAACCGCAAAGCTGCGAAATTTGAGAGTCATGACAAAAGCCAATCCTTACGTACCAAAAAGAAGATTAGGGTTGAAATCAAGTGTATTGTCTTTCCAGAGATCATATTGGTCCACTGGTAATTCATATTTTTGACATTCGAGAATAGCCGAAACTGCAGCAAGGGCCGTGGCATCAAAAATCGGGTCGCTATTCACGCTTTGAACATCAGGTTGGCCGTCAACTGAGCCGTCCTGATTGAGTTTGAAATGGATACGCACGGCAATATTGGCCTCGCGCGCAGCTGGCGGCACATTCATGCAGGCTTTTACTTTCGTCACCAATGCATCAGCAATCGTTGCCGACATCGCAGCGTCGTTGCCCTGATTATCCTTGGCCGCCAGCTTGGGCGCACCTTGATCTTTATTCGGCTTGGCCGGGGCTGTGCTTTCACCCTGAATTTTGTTCAGCAGCATTTGTTCGGCCTGCGCCAATTGCTCAGCGCGCTTTTTCTTTTCCTCAGCCTTCTTTTTCAACTCAGCCTTTTTCTTCTGCTCTTCGGCCTTTTTTTGCTCTTCAGCTTTTTTCTGATCTTCAGCCGCCTGTTGATCTGCCAACAACTTCTTGAGTGAATCATCAGCAACAGGCTTTGGTTCATCCGGTTTTGGCGGATCAACTTTTTTCAACAGATTGGCCAAGTCATTTGGATCAGGCGGTGCTGGCTCCACCTTCTTGGGCGGGTCTGGCGTTGGCTCCGGTGGTGCGGGTTCAGGCTTTACCGGCTCATGCGCTGCAGTCTTCACTTCATCAGCAATTTTAGGTGCAGGCGGCACATCTTTCACAATTGTCGTGGGCTTGGGCGCTGGCTTATCCGGTTTTGGGGTCAGGTCTTTGGCCGTGGCCATTTGCTGGGTCTTGTCGCTGATATGGCTGATATCAACTTGAATGGCTTCGATCGGCTTCACTACAAATGGCTTCGGCACCGGCAAAACCACCAGCGTGGCCAGCAAAATTGCGGCATGAAACCCAATGGATATGACAAACGGCTTCTTCATGCCTAATTCGCCGAGCCCGCCTTATCCGCTGGCGTTGTCACCAAACCAATCTTTGTATAGCCGGCAGAATTGAGAACCCCCATCACTTCCATCACCGCACCATAAGGCACTTGAGTATCGGCCCGCACCATCAATTGTTCCTGATTGCCATTCTTGGCCAAGGCTTGAAGTTTTGCAGCAAGCTCGGCCAAAGGAATCTCGGTCTTCTGCAAAAACACTTTGCGGTCCGCTTGCACCGAAATCGTCAAAGGTTCGGTCGATTGGTTTAGCTGCTTGGCTTGAGTCTTGGGAAGCTCAATGGGCACACCCGTGGTCATCAAGGGTGCCGCCACCATAAACACAATCAGCAGCACCAACATCACGTCCACCAGCGGTGTCACGTTAATATCGCTCATCGTGCCATGTGCGGAACGACGCCTTGAATTGCGCCGTGAATATCCGCCTGCCCTTGCTCCACCTGCCGCCATGTTTAAACCCGCTCATCCAGCTGGCGTGAAATAATGGCCGAAAATTCGTCAGCGAAATTTTCCAGCCTGGTGCCAATCTTCGCAGCATCAGCCGAATACATGTTATAAAAAATTGTCGCTGGTATGGCAGCAACAAGGCCAATGGCCGTGGCAAACAGCGCTTCGGCAATGCCCGGTGCCACAACAGCCAGATTGGTGTTCTGCGAATTGGCAATGCCCTGGAACGAGGTCATGATGCCCCAAACCGTGCCAAACAGCCCAATAAACGGCCCGGCCGAACCCACAGTCGCTAAAAACAACAGCCGGGACTCCAGCCCGCCCATTTCTTTTTGAATGGCCACATCCATCACTTTTTCAATGCGCTTTTGCACACCGGCAAAACCTGCCCGCAAAGTGGCCCCTTGGCTGCGCTTCCATTCCTGCATCGCGGCTACAAAAATCGCCGACATGCCCATAGTCTCGCGGTTGCCAACCGCGCGGTAAAGATCGTCCAATGATTGGCCCGACCAGAACGTGCCTTCAAACTTGTCATTGGCCGCATTCATGCGCCGCACCGAATAGAATTTCTCGAATATGATCGCCCAGCACCAGACCGAGGCAAGGCCCAGCCCGATCATAACAATAAAAACCGGCCAACTGGCCTGAAACAGCAAATGCCAAAGCGAAATCTGTGGCCCTGCGGCCACTGGTGCAACTACAATAGGATCCATCTATACTTGTCCCTCAAGGCCGTCAGTTGGCCCAGCTTCCCCCAGAAGTTGAGCCTCTCCAACAGCCTAAATCTGTCAAAACTACGGCAATTCAAGCCTTTCTCGAATCACCACAGCGCCAGAACCACTATAGTCCAGCGTTGTGACCGTGTTGAATCGTATATGGTTAATAGGGGGTTAGCGCGAAAATTTTTGCGCCAGTTCGGGCGGAATGCGCTTCGGGCGGCCTTGCCCATCAATGATGGCAACGGTCACTTTGGCGGCAAACAGCTGTTCTTCACCCCGTTTCACAAGCTGCGCCAATTCAAACCGCGCGCCGCCCATATCAAGCAGCCGTGTTTCCACATCCAGCACATCTTCAAATTTGCAAGGTCGCAAAAACTCGCAATCCATCCGCCGCACCACAAAGGCGAGGCCATTGGCGAACATGGCATTTTGATCAACGCCGATCACCCGCAAATAATCCGATCGTGCCCGCTCGCAATATTTCAGATAATTGGCGTGATAGACATAACCGGAAAAATCGGTGTCTTCATAGAACACGCGGATTTGATAATGCAGCAGGTCAGACATCATCGCCCTCAAGCGGCAAAATGCCTTGGGTGATTTCGGCGCGTTGTGGAACGGCGAGGCCCAGATGTTTGAACGCATGATGCGTCAATAGGCGCCCACGCGGCGTGCGGTTTAAAAATCCCATCTGCAACAAATAAGGCTCCACCACATCTTCAATGGCATCGCGCCCTTCTGAGAGCGAAGCGGCAATCGTATCAATGCCCACCGGCCCGCCGCCAAAATTCAGCGCGATACATTTGAGATAACGATGATCCAGCGTATCAAGCCCTGCATGATCGACATCCAGCGCCCGCAAAGCCTTGTCTGCCTCCAGCCGGTCAACCTTCGCCACGCCATCCACCGAAGCAAAATCGCGCACGCGGCGCAACAGCCTGCCCGCAATGCGCGGTGTGCCGCGTGAACGCTTGGCAATTTCCAAAGCACCATCATCGGTGATCGGCATTTTTAAAATACGCGAGCCGCGCTGCACAATATCCAAAAGCTCATCATCCGAATAAAAATCCAGCCGAATGGGAATACCAAACCGGTCTCGCAGCGGCGAGGTCAAAAGCCCCGTGCGTGTGGTGGCCCCAATCAAGGTGAACCGCGCCAGATCAATGCGCACTGATCTGGCCGCTGGCCCTTCACCGATAATCAGATCAAGCTGAAAATCCTCCATCGCCGGATAAAGAATTTCTTCAACCGCCGGATTGAGCCGGTGGATTTCATCAATAAACAAAACATCGCGGTCTTCCAAGTTGGTCAGCAGCGCGGCAAGGTCGCCCGCCTTGGCAATCACCGGGCCAGACGTCGCCCTGAAGTTTACGCCAAGCTCCCGCGCCATAATTCCAGCCAGTGTCGTCTTGCCCAAACCAGGAGGCCCGGCAAACAACACATGATCCAGCGCCTCCTTGCGCGCTTTCGCTGCTTCAATAAATACACTCAAATTTTGCTTAGCCTTGGACTGGCCGACAAATTCGGAAAGCCGCTGCGGCCGCAAATGCGTATCGAGCGCGTCTTCAGGTTTAGGGGCTTGGTCAAGGATGGGGCGGGTCATGAAGGCCCCAACACATTTAACCTTCTCCCCTTGCCGGAGAAGGTGGACGGCGCGTAGCGACGGATCGTACGCGGTTTGAAGTCAAACCGCTCTGATGAGGGGGCTCTGTCCGCGCACTCTCTATCAAACATCTGACTGGCTGCGCCAGGCCCCTCTTCCGTCATGCTTTGCATGACACCTTCCCCCGCGAGGGGAGAAGGTTGATTTAGGGCGGTCATCAAAAAAATTATCATCCCAACGCCAACTCTTTCAAGGCAGCACGGATCAACTTCTCCGTGGGCTGATCATCGCCGTTTTTCTTCAACGCTTGCGAAACCGCCATCGCCGCCTGTGATTGGCCATAACCAAGATTAACCAAGGCCGAAACCGCATCACTCGTCGCCGAACTCCGAGGCGATGCCAGCTCCGCTGCCACCTGCCCCATATCAACCGCAGAAAATGCCGGCACTTTGTCTTTGAGTTCCAGCACAATCCGCTCGGCCAATTTCTTGCCCACGCCGGGGCTGCGCGAAATCATCGCCTTGTCTTGCAGCGCGATGGCGCTGCCCACTTCGGAAGGTGACAAGGTTGAAAGAATGCCCAGTGCCACGCGCGTACCCACGCCCTGCACCGTTTGCAACAAACGAAACCAATCCCGCTCCAAAATCGTAGCAAAGCCAACAAGGCGGATATTGTCCTGAGAAACCAACATCTCGGTATGCACTTCACCAAACTCACCCACAGGCGGCAGCGCTCGCAATGTGTTGGACGAGCACGACACGAAATAACAAACCCCGCCCACATCCACCATCACCCAGTCTACCCCACCTGAGTCAATCCTGCCTTTGAGTTTGCCGATCATGGGTGTGTATCCGGTGCTATAATTTCTACATCGGGGAAATACGTGCGGTAACGAGCAGCATCCCGCGTGAGGATGCGGTAACCTTTGACTGCGGCGTGTGCCCCGATGAGAAAGTCAGGGAGGACGCGCTCTCGAAATCCACCGGAGCGTCGATATTTGCGGTGCACGTGCCCTGCCAAATAAGCTGCCTCCCAAGGCAGTTCTTCGAGTTCAGTATCTGCGACACTCAGCGCGGATTGAATCTCGCGATACGACAAGAAATGACTTGCAGTTTCGGAAAATGTGATGGCATTCACAACAAGCAAATCCATATCGCGGCATTCACGTAACTTGCGCATCGACCATTCGCACCAATTCCTGTCTTGTTGGAAAACATCAAGGAATATGTTTGAATCCGGGATCGTTCGCATCTTCAGAATAGCCCCTCAATTCATCCATGATTTCGTCTGTAGTCTTATTCGCCCAATACGGATCAATCTTGCCTTCGCGGCGCATTTTCTCGCCGAACTCCTTGAGAGACTGAACAAGTTTCTCGCCCGCACTTGGATCAAAGGGCGTTGGTGGCCTCTCCAAAATCACTGTCGGGCCATCTTCACGAAAGCCGATCTCATCACCAGGCTTCACGCCTAGTTTGTCGCGAATATGCTTGGGAACGGTGACTTGACCTTTAGATGTCATGCGCATGAGTATTACTTTCTGAGATGAGGTAATACTGCCAGAGATTCAGGAACAAGTCAAGAACGCGCCAGAATTGCCGCCAGGTTTTGTGCCCCTCGATGATGCGCATGGCAAATGGCAATGGCCAAAGCATCTACCGAATCCGCCGTCTTCATCACAGCGCGTGGCAACAGCAATTTGACCATATGCTTCACCTGGGTTTTCTCCGCGTGGCCAGCACCCACCACGGTTTTCTTGATCACATTGGGTGCATATTCAGAAACCGGGATTTGGCAAATGGCCGGCGCCAACATCACCGCCCCGCGCGCCTGCCCCAGCTTCAAAGTGGCGCGTGCATCCTTGTTGACAAAAGTTTCCTCAATTGCTGCCTCATCAGGCGCAAATTCCTTCAGTACACTGAGCAATTGCGAATGGATTTGCAACAGCCGTTCGGCCAGCGGCGCATCGGCATCGGAGTGCACGGCACCATCGGCCACATAGGAAAGCCGCGAACCCTCAGCCTCAATCACGCCCCAGCCCGTATTGCGAAGCCCGGGATCAAGGCCGATGATCCTCACCATAAAATCATTCTTCTGGATTCAGACGTGCGGCAACACCGTCAGAAAATTCCGCATTGGTGAACACCACCTGCACGTCATCGTCTTCATCCAGCAGATCGACCAGCTTCATCAGTGTCTCTGCTTTTTCAAAATCATCAAGCGGTGCCATCACATTTGGTTTCCAGACAATCTTCACACTTGTCGCTTCGCCAAATTTCGCGGCCAGCGCTGATGAAACTTCGCCAATGCTTTCGAAAGCGCAGGTGACAACATGTGAGATTTCATCAGATGCGGCATCATCAGCACCCGCCTCAATTGCTGCATCCATCATTGCATCGGCCGAAATCTTGGTAGCCGGATAGGTCACTTCACCTACACGGTTGAACATGAAGGAAACCGAATTGGTTTCCCCCAGATGGCCACCAAGTTTGGTGAAATGTGAACGCACATTCGAGGCCGTACGATTGCGGTTATCGGTGAGCGCTTCAACGATGATGGCAACGCCACCCGGGCCATAACCTTCATACCGCACATTATCGAAGTTGCCGCCTTCCGAACCCGCCGCCCTCTTGATGGCACGCTCGATATTATCTTTCGGCAGGTTTTCGGCGCGTGCATTTTGAATGGCCAAGCGCAACCGTGCGTTGGCGGCAGGATCAGGAACCCCGGCTTTGGCAGCCACCGTGATTTCGCGCGCCAACTTCGAGAATATCTTGGAACGCATCTTGTCCTGCTTGCCCTTGCGGAACATGATGTTCTTATATTGTGAATGGCCGGCCATGACGTCCCCTTAAAAGTCGAATGTGCTGCCTTATAGCCAGTCACAATCAATTCACACAAGCGCCCCATTTTAACCCGTCTTTAACGTTAACGTTCCAGATTGAGGCCGTTAGTTTGTGAGTGGAGTTTGGAATGAGTATCAAGTTGGCTTCGATTGAGACATTCTCGTTTGACGGCGAGGATATTGGCGCTGCTGGCGCCAGTGCATTGAGAAAGGTTAAATCATTGGCTGACACTGCCCCCACGGGGAGGCTTTTTGCCTCCATTGCCACGCTTACCGAAATGAGCGCCGCTGCAACCACGGCCATGGAAAAAGGCCAAATGGAAAAAGCCACCTCCATCGCCCGCCGCCTGGCCGATGTTGGCGAATCAAAACTGCCAAGTTTCTTCCGCAAGAAGGCGTAAATTTAATTTATTTCCTTTGATAGGAAATAAACGCTTGACAGCGCACGGTCGCTCGCCTATATCGGGCTAGTCTCCAGAAATGGGTGATGGCCCGAACAAGTCTTGCAAGCTCACGAAGACGACGTTGGGGCCTGACCTTTTATGGAGAGGCATCCTCCGCTATATTTCAGCTCATGCACAAGCCCGAGAATTTTGCCGCATACGTCCAACAATTTCCGCCGGAAGTTCAATTGCGGCTCAAGCAGATTCGGGGACTGATTTTGGCCACAGCCCCCGAGGCTGAGGAGTTAATCAGCTATGGCATGCCCGCTTTCAAATTGAACGGCCCACTCTGCTATTTCGCCGCCTTCAAAAACCACATCGGGCTTTATGCCTTGCCTTCGGGTAATGCGGCATTTCAGAAGGAGTTGAAGAAATACAAAACCGGAAAAGGCTCAATCCAGTTTCCGAATGATGCGCCGCTGCCGGTGGTATTGATTGAGAAGATTGTGCGGTTTCGGGTTAAGGAGAATGGAAAAAAATCTACACTTGAAAATAGTGTTTAGTAATGTTAGGTTACATGTAACCAAAATTGGGACGATCGACATGACCCAAGTTGAAACCTCAAAGCTCAAGGTGCGCGCCCACCGTGAGCGTCAACGCGCGCTCGGCCTGCGCCCTATCCAAATTTGGGTGCCAGACACACGCGCGCCGAAGTTCCGTGCCGCCGCAAGGAAGCAATCTCTGGCCGTAGCGCAGAGCGATCAAGAGGCAGATGATCAGGCCTTTATTGATCTCATCTCGGAAAATCCATTCGCTGACAAAGCATGAAGCGCGGCGAAATCTGGACGGTGG
>JAYVXY010000258.1:0-3187 GCA_043784785.1 Aestuariivirga sp.
CCGCGCAACGCCATTCCTTGTTGGTGGAAACGATTGCCTCACTTGAAACTGTGAAGACGATTCGCGCCGAGGGACATTTGCAAGGCATATGGGAAGGCCTTGTTGGGATGACTGCTCATACCGTTGAACGGGTCCGCAGCCTCAATGCTTCACTTGCCAATCTTTCGTCACTCATTCAACAGCTGGTCACGGTTGGAATCATCCTCGTGGGCGCCTATCTGTTTAATTCCGGTTCCATCTCCACAGGTGCAATTATTGCTTGCGTGATGTTGGCTGGCCGGGCTGTTGCTCCCCTTGGGTCCTTTGCGATGGTTCTGGCGCGTTCACAGCAATCGATGGTTTCTCTCAAGGCATTAAACAAAATCATGTTAATGCCGCGCGAGCGCCCCATCGGAAAGAAATTCATTTCTGAACCGATCACCAACAGCACAATTCAATTTCAAAACGCCATATTCAGTTACCCCGGCACATCCACGCCTGCCATCAACGGTCTCAGCATGATTGTGAGACCTGGTGAAAAAGTCGGCGTGATTGGCAAGATTGGTTCGGGCAAAACGACGCTTGGTCGATTGATCACGCGCCTCTATGAGCCTCAAGAAGGGGCCGTTCTGATCAATGGCATTGATATGCGCCAATATCATCCCCATGAAATCCGCCGCGTGGTTGGTTTGCTGGGTCAGGAGTCGGACTTGTTCCATGGAACATTGCGCTCGAATATCATTATGGCGAACCCTCGCGCTACCGATGAGAAACTTATTGCGGCCTGCCGTTTGGCCGGGGTTGATGATTTTGTGCGCCGTCATCCTCAAGGGTTTGACATGCCGGTGGGAGAGCGTGGCCAAGCCCTTTCGGGTGGCCAGCGGCAATCTGTGGCGCTTGCCCGATTGTTGATTGCCGATCCGCAGGTGATATTTCTGGACGAGCCGTCCAGCGCCATGGATTTGGCAAGTGAAAAGCTTTTAATTGAACAACTGAGACGTTCCCTCCGAAAAGATCAAACGGTAATCGTGTCCACCCACCGCTATTCGATGCTTGATCTGGTTGATCGACTGATTGTCCTGGTCAATGGAAAAATTGCCGCCGATGGCCCCAAGGAGCAGGTAATGGACGCGCTTCGCAAACAAGCTGCTGCCGCTGCCAACGGTTAAACAGTTTGGCTATCAGCGCACATTGCTAGTGACTTTGCGCTCGTTTTCAAAAAACAAAATTATAAGCGAATGTTCAGCTTTGCTACGGTCGGCCAAGGCAAAACGACAGACAAAGAAATGTGCTGGCCCCGCGCCAATCTGAACGCCGATCTGATGGGCGACAATCCGCCGTGGCTCGGCTAACAGTGCCGCCTGAATTTTCGGTACAGCCTCACTGAAGGAAAATTGAATGGCTGTGCCTTGGTTATCTTGGTCACCGCGAATGGTTGCGATCAGTCTGGAGAACGTGGGGTTAAACGCGGCGATTTTACGCTGCGCTGTGATGACTGCAACTGGCGTCGGGCAGGCCGCGATCACGCCCAGCATATCGAATGATTCTGCTTGCAAGCGGTTCAGGCTGGCCCTGATCCGGGCCTGCTCCAGACAATAGCAGCGCAATAAGCCAGTGCGGTTGCGGGTTGTGGGATAATCGCTCAAAACCCTGAAAACGAGCTTGGTTGTGCTGCTGCCCTGGTCCTTTGCGATGTCATCAAGCTGCGACCAAAAGATCCGCTCAAGCATGATTGCCATCTTGATGCCATTACGCTGTAACACCCGTAGTTTTGTTGCGTTGGCTTCAGTCAGGCTTCGGCCTTCATGGTTTTGAACAGTCATGTTACCCTATAAATAATTATAGCCACCCGATCCGCAATTGATTCAAATTGGCAGGATTAGGCCGATTTCCTTAAATACAATCGGCGATCCCTATAATATAATATATTGATTTTGGCAATTGCCCAACAAAATTCCCGCTAGGGCGCTCGCCACTGGGTTTTGTCCATGGCAATATCAACTCTTAACGAATCCTTTATTTTTTAGTTCAGTTTTTTGGTTTGGAGAATTGCCATGGTTGACCGCAGCGACGCCGCCACATTTGAAACAGCCGTTCATTCCGAAACTCATGATACCCGCGAACATGAGTCGGTTATGGTCGCTGCCAACGAAACGGCTGCAGCACCAGACCCTCAGGTTCCGGCAGCACCTAGTGGTTTTGCGGTCGAAAAAGTTGAAACATTCGATGCCGGTGCCGTGAAACTCCAAATTACGGCTGAAGACGGCAAGATCATTGATTTGCCAGCCGACACGATAATTTCCGCCATTCTGGTGGATGGTGATGACTTGCTGCTTAAGGAAGGCAATGGCGATCTGATCCTGATCAAGGGCGGCCTCAAGCATATGCCCACCCTGCATTTGGGCACCGTTGAAATCCCTTCAGCTGCACTCTCGGCCTCTTTGACCGCCAATGGCGTGACGGTGCCTGCCGCTGGCGATCAAGGCAATGGCCAAGGCCAAAACAAATCGTCCGGTGGCAATTTCGGTCCTGACGCTGGGAACATCGGCGACCCCTTCCACATCCACGGCCTATTGCCCTTTGGCGAGATTGACCGCAGCTTTGGCAGCTTGCCGCCGCTTCAAGGAGGGTTTGTGGCCCCGAAAGTGGGGCCGATCGCGGGGGGTGATTCATCTGTGTCTGTCGCCGAAAGTGTGTTGTCACCGGATGGCTCGGCAGGAGCGGGAGCTTTCTTAAATCCAGATTTTTCCTCGACTAGCTTATCATTCACCGCTGGCACGAGCACACTGAATCTTTCACTGAGTGCGGCCGAGCTGACGAGCGCCATCTCCGGTTTGACCTGGACGGTGGTGGCAGGAGGCCAGGAGATTCAGGGCTTCCAGAACGGCGTTGAAGTTGTGAAGTTCGAACTTTCCGCCTCTTCGATCGCGGCTGGGGTGACGGGCTCCGTCAACGTGATCGAGACGCTGCTGGCCCCGATTTCGGGCGAAGGCTCGACGACGGGCAATCTCGGCAAGGTGGACGTTATCGGAAACGATGGCGTGTTCCCGGTTATAACAGATAAAGTCGTTGCAACGGTTGTTGATGACGGACCGAGAGTAGTGGTCACACCGGCGAATGAGCCGACGCTGACGCTGAGCGAGACCAATTTGACCACGACCACCAATCCGGACGCGGGCACCAGCGCCAACATCTTGCTGACCACGAC
>JAYVXY010000259.1:0-3184 GCA_043784785.1 Aestuariivirga sp.
CCAGCCGATAATCTGAGCAATACAAGATGACCAAAGCAAAAGACGCGTTGAGGGAGTTTAGGGAATCACTCAATCTGCTTTCGACAAAGCGCTTTGGCATATTCTGGGTGGCCAGCCTTCTATCCAGCATTGGGACTTGGGCGCAGCAGGTGGCGGAGCCTTGGCTGTTGTTGAGCCTTGGCGCAACTCCATTTCTGATCGGCCTCGACAGCTTTGCAATGAATGCGCCTGTGTGGCTTTTGACATTGGTTGGCGGAATACTGGCCGACGCCAGAGACCGACGTCGCGTCATTACCTTCTTTCAATCCATCCAGATGTTATGTCCCATGGCGATAGCAGCGATGTTGCTGTTGCATGTTGCGATCCAACCCTACTGGATCATCGGGCTTTCAATCATTGTCGGAGTTACCGATGCACTTTCGATGCCGTCTTTCCAATCGATTGTGCCATCGATCGTCAGCCGCGACCAGATCCCGCGCGGGCTGGCTTTGAATTTGACACAGTTTAATCTATCGCGGATTCTGGGACCAGCAATTGCTGGTGTGCTGATGTCCACTGTCGGCGCATTTGCCTGTTTTGCTTTGAGTGCTGCCTCCTACATTCCTTTTATTGGTGTAGCGCTCTGGGCTTTGCCAAAAGTTGAAAAGGCATCACCTAAAAAGCCTGATCAGGAACATGGGCATCTCGCCGCTGGTCTCAAAAAAATTATCGAGGTGCCGAGGCATCGAGCAGCTCTATTGACGGTTTTTTCGACAAGCATTCTTTGTGGCCCGCTGATTACATTCTGCCCTGTGCTGGTGAGCGATGTGTTCAAAGGTGGTGCAGATCGGTTCAGTCTGGCGATCGGGGCGTTTGGCATTGGCGGCCTTATGGGTGCGCTGGCTCTGCTCGCAGTTTCCGCACAGCAAGATCGCAGCCGCATGAATTCACTCTTTGCGATTGTCTATGGGCTGGTGGTGATCGCTTGTGCGTTTGTACCGTGGTTCTCAGGCCTTCCGGTTCTCATGGGCGTTGGCGGCTTTTCCATGGCTGTTGGCAACACCTCGGCAAACACATTGATCCAATCAACTGCCGATCCAAAACTCTTGGGTCAGGCGGCCAGTCTCTTTATGTTGGCAATGCGCGGTGGCTTGCCATTGGGCAGTTTGCTCACAGGCTTGACCGTGGAGTTTCTCGGCGTTCAACATGCACTTCTGGTCAATGGAATACTGGCGGTGATCGCACAGCTCTTGATCATATATTTTCGCAAGCGTTCGAGTTCACGCCTTGAGGAAAAGCCGTCGATCACCCAAAAATAGTTACGCGCGGTGGGGAGTGGATTTGTAGAACCAGCGCTTTGTAATTTCGGTAGCCGCCACGTATGCCAGTACAATCAAGAAAATGGCGGCCATTACAGGCAGCGGAATTGGCACAAATCCCAACAGCCGAGTGACTGAACCAAGATAGGAAATGGAAACTGCAATTCCCGCAACGACAGTGCTAACCGCCATGAGCGTGCTGCTTGGTCTGCTGCGAAAGAACGCCACGCGCGTTCTCAGGCAATAGACCACGGCAATCTCGGTGAGCAGCGACACCACAAACCAGACCGTTTGAAATTCTGCCTGGCCAGCACCATAAAATTTCAGCAAGAGTACAAAGGTCACTATATCAAACACCGAACTGATGAGACCGAACACGATCATGAAGCGGCGAACTTGGTGAACGTCCCATCTTTCAGGCTGGAGTGCTTGTTCAGCATCAACATTGTCGGTTGATATGGCAATGGACGGAATGTCGGAGAGAAAATTGTTGAGCAGTATTTGTTTGGCCACAAGTGGCAGAAAGGGCAAAAATGGCGTGGCCAAGGCCATGCTGACCATATTGCCGAAATTGGAACTGGTCGCGATTGAAATATATTTCAGCGTATTGGCAAAAGTGCGCCTGCCACTTTCAACACCGAGCTTGAGAACACCAAGATCGCGCTTGAGCAATACAATATCGGCACTCTGCCTTGCCACGTCGACAGCTTGATCAACCGAAATACCGACATCAGCGGCCTGCAACGCTGGTGCATCGTTGATCCCATCGCCCATATAACCAACGGCGTGGCCACGCTTTTGCAGAGCTCGAATAATGCGTTCTTTTTGTTGCGGATCGATCTCGGCAAAAATATCGGTCTTGTCGGCCAGCAATGACAGTGCATCGTCATTCAACTGGCCGATTTTTGATCCGGTAAGAATGTGGTCAACACGTAGACCTACGGCTTTTGCCACATGAATGGCAACTTGGCTGTTATCACCAGTAATAACTTTGAGCTGAATGCCAAGTGCGGAAAGATCTTCAATGGCCTTGCGGGCATCGGCTTTTGGCGGATCGGCAAATAACAGGAAACCAATCAGCGTCAAATTGCATTCATCTTTGATGGTATAGTCTGGTTTTGTGCCCACGTCGCCCGTGGCCAAGGCCAGAATGCGAAAGCCGTCCTCGCCATGATTGTCAACCACGGCTTGCAGCCGCTGTTGCACTCTTGTGCTGAGGGCCACGGTTTTTCCATCAATTTTCGCGTGGCTACAAACCGCCAATATTGCCTTGAATGATCCCTTGGTGATGATCAAACGGGTTTTGCTTTTGGTGCTGTTCTTGACCACGATGGTGAGGCGCTTGCGGATGAAGTCATAGGGAATCTCATCCACCTTGCTATAGCCTTCGATCTTCAGACCAACCTTTTCGCCATTCGCAACGATGGCCTGATCGAGCGGGTTCTCAATGCCAGTTTCCATCGCGGCATTGACATAAGCCAATTGCCTAACATCGGCGCTCTCCCTGCCATCGAGATCAATAGCAGAGGCAAGTGTAACGGTGCCTTCGGTCAAGGTTCCGGTCTTGTCGGTACACAGCACATCCATGCTGCCCAGATTTTCCAGCGCCTCAAGTCGCCGAACGATGACTCCCTCGCGCGCCATGGCGCGAGCGCCCGTTGACAAAGTCACTGTGACGATGGCGGGAAGTAACTCCGGCGTGATACCAACCGCAAGTGCCACAGAGAACAGTAATGATTCAATGAAGGGGCGCCCTAAAAGCTGGCTGGCGATCAACACGAACAGAACCATGATGATCATCACCCTGATCAGCAGATAGCCAAACTGGCGAACGCCGCGCGCAAACTCGGTTTCAGGCTCTGTCGCCCCGATCAGTTTGGCGACAT
>JAYVXY010000260.1:0-10233 GCA_043784785.1 Aestuariivirga sp.
GCATTGCTCGTCATAGAATGCGCGGGCATCTTCCTCAGTGTTGAAATATTTGCCCTTCCAGCCCCAATAAGTCCATGTGCCAGCCAGACGGTTAAACACTTCTTGTGCAGAACGTTCGCCCGTGGTGCGTTCCTTCAATGGCAAATGCGCCATGGCTTCATCATCAGGAATTGAGCGCCACAGCCATGATGGAACGGTTTCTTCTTCCACGCGCTTCAAAATCTTTGGAACACCGGCTTTGCGGAAGTATTTCTGCGCCAGAATATCTGTCGCAACCTGGCTCCATGTCGATGGCACTTCAATGTCATCTAATCGAAATACTATTGAGCCATCAGGGTTCTTAATCTCACTGATCGCCTTGCGGAAATCGAGTCCCGCATAAGTGGTTTGCCCTGCCTTGGTATATTTTCGCTCAATCTTCATAATGCCCCTCAGTAATTCCAAAATTGTTACCGCACGCGCACAAAAACGCGCACGGATGTTCCCCACCCATGTTTTAACGCCGATCCCTGATTGGCGAACATTGTCGCCCCAACGCGTGCTGACTAATGTCTTGAACTTACGCAGAAAACTGACCGTTCGGCCTTCATTCCGCTGCACGACCTTGGATTTGGAAGGTAATACAATCGGCATATTCGCGTCAATAGCTAGTGTGTTAACGAGAGGTAAACACCACCTGTTGTGTCCACAGACTTGCGTGTCTTGTTGATAACTACAACATCGCCCGATTCTGTAGGCAAGCTCAAGTGTTACCTCAGTTTAATCCGCAACAAGCAGATGATGGTGGAGCAATAAGCGGTGCCCCCTTGACAAGGCGTCAAGCCCAGCGTGACAGATTGATGAAAAAAATACTTCGCACACACTTAAATCTAACACACGCCTAGAGTGTGGATTTTTGTCCATCTTTCAAGCTCTGCGCGAGTTTGGCCAGTGGCAGGGCGCTTTGAATAGGGCCAAGCAAATAGAGAATCGGCAAAGCCAACACACAAAACCCCGCCAGCAACAGCCAAGCCTCATTAATGGCCATTGTCAGACCTGCCGATTGAAGATTGTCTACAATCCCTAACATGCCGGCAAAATCATCGCTTGCGGGTAAATCGGCCACATTCAAGCCGAGAATTTTCGCAGCGGCACCGGGATCGGTTTTCATCAATTCCTTGATGGCATCTGAATGCTCGGGCGCTCGGCCAAACATAATTGTGTCAACCAGCGCAATGCCAATGGCGCCACCAATATTGCGCGCCACATTAAAAATGCCGCTGGCATCGCCAATCTTGTCGAGTGGCGTCAAAGCCAATGCAAAACGAATAGGCGGCAAGATGCACATGGTAATGGCAACACCGCGCACCACTTGCGGCCAGAACATTTCCCAGTAATCAGTCGCCACAGTTTGACTTGTGCTCATAAACAAACCAACGGCAAACATGCCAAAACCAATGGCTGACAACAGCCGGGCATTGCTGCGCCGATCAATCTGAATCACTAAGGGGGCCGCAATTAATTGCGCCAGGCCAGTCACCAAAGTGACCATGCCGATTTCCAACGGCCCATGCCCGCGCACAAAAGCCAGAAATACCGGCATCAGAAAAACTGAACTAAAAAGACAAAGTCCCAGCACAAAGCTGAGCGCGCAGCCATAAGCCAGTGCGCGGTCTTCCAGCAGATGAAACATAATAGCAGGGTTCGGCCGCAGCCACATCCAGACAGCACTAACAGCGGCAATGCCAAACCAAAACATTACAACTGCGTTCAACCAGCCCTGTGTGGGGGCCTCTTTTAAGCCAATTAAAAGCGAAGCCATGGCAATTCCCATGAGAATAAGTGAAAACCAGTCAAGGGTTTTCAGCAGGCTTAACTGCAATGGCCCACGGGGCAGCGTGAAATAGCCGATCCCCACCGCCACAAAGCCCGGCAAAACATTGATCAAAAACAACCAATGCCAGGTGAAATGTTCGGTCAACCAGCCGCCTGCCATGGGCCCGACTGTTGGCGCAAGCACAGCCAAAAAACCGCCCGTGGTTGTTGCAATGCTTTGTTGAATGCCCTTGGGGAAGAGCAGAAAAATGCCAGAAAAGACCAACGGAATAAGAACTCCGCCACTGAAGCCCTGGATCACCCGCCACACCAGCAAATCAATAAAGCCAAAGCTTGAAGCACAGCCAATAGACGCCAAAGTGAACATGAGCAGCGAAATTGCAAACAGGCGCGGCATTGATAACACCCGCATCAGCAAACCAGTCATGGGAATGGCAATCGACTCGGCAATCAAATAGCTGGTCTGGATCCAACTCATTTGGCTTGCGCCAATGTTTAAGGCCTTCTCGATCACGGCAAGTGATGTGACCACCACCTGAATATCAAGAATGGCCATAAACATGCCAATGCAGCATGCAATGAAGCCCAGCCAACGCGGCACGAGCGGTACAAAAAATTGATCAAGTGTAGATTGCTGGGTTGATTCTTGCATATTACTCAAAGCTTTAAACTCAGCGGAAACTAGTCAAATCTGAGCGCAAATCCAACGTTAAAAGCAGACTGTGGGCAAACTTACGAAATTATGACCATTTGCCCTTTTGGAAGCTGCCACCGCTGATTTCGTAATAATCCCCCGCATCGTCACAATAAATGTGTCCGGCAAGCTTTACGCCCGACTTGCCATCAATGGCACCCAAGCACAACGAGGTTACATCGCTTTCATTTTGTTTCCAAAACAATGATGATCCGCATTCTTTGCAAAACCCTCGTTTGGCCGTGGCACTAGAAGTGAACCATTTCAATCCATCTTGCCGCGTAAACTTCAAATCGGCATCGGCAACATGAGTGGATGTCCAATAATTGCCCGTCATCTTGCGGCATTGGTTACAATGGCAGGCCAGCGCATCATCCATGGCCCCATGAATTTCGAAGGCTACAGCGCCACACAAACACGATCCCGTCTTCATTGCTTCAATTCCTTGGCCAACAGAGCAATATGATCAGGCCCAATACCACAACAGCCGCCAAAGATTGAAGCACCCAGTTTTTGCCAATCGCGCGATTTGGCCACCAGATCAGCAGGCACAATCACATCGACAAACTGCCAATCCGGTGCTTGATAAAACCCACACTCTGGATATGTGCCCATCAGCCCACCCCAGGATTTGCGCAAAATCTGCAACGCCTCATCCGTATCATTGGGCGATGTATGCATGATGCTCATCACTTTGGGTTTCAGCTTTGCAAGGGCAGGGGCAATGTTTTCCAGCAATTGATCCGTGCGGCCAAAGCCAACCAGCTTTCCATCTTCGCGTCGTTCAACAGATATGCCCACCCAAACCGGCAAACCAGTCTTGATTGCCTCATCTGTTGCCCACACCGAATAATCGCAATCACGCATCATCTCCATCATCAGAAGATCAACACCGCAGGCTTTCAAATTCTCCGCCTTGCGCCGGAACAGCAGTCGGGCTTCAGCCTCTGACCAATTTTTTGAAAGATCAGTACGATCAGTTCCTTTAATCACTGGCCGCTGGGTTGAAATTGATCCGGCAACGGCAACACGGTGGCCTTTGGCCGCCGCCTGCGCGTGCTTCACCGCCATAGCGTCAAGCTGCTGCAATTCATTATCGCGGCCATAGGCATTGAACGAAAGCGGCGATGTAGCAAACGTGTTGGCTGCAATAATATCGGCCCCCGCCTTTACATAATCATCATGCACGGCGCGCACGATATGAGGGTGTGTGAGGTTCACATCGGCGCACCACACGTCGCTGCTCATTGGTGCGCCGCGGCGTTGAATATCCGTGCCTGTGCCACCATCAAGTATGATGGCCTCACCACGCGCCAATTTGTCTTCGATAAACTGATAACTCATTTCAATCGTGCTTTCGCAAATGCCTTCATATGAAACTGTGCCTGCGGCTTAGCATATTGATAGGCTATGCCAATAGGGCAGGAACGCCTGGCCAAACAGCCGCCGTCCATGCATTCATTTGGACCCCCATTCACATGAACGCCACAGGCTTCAACATCATAGGTCTTGCCGTCAAAGGCATTAACAGGGCAGGCGCTTAAACATGGTTTTGCGACACAGGTTTCACACGGGTGTGCCCCCGCCGACAGCTTTGGCAAATCAAACTCCACCGGAAACAAAAGCGCTGCGCGATAAGCATGCCACAGCCCATAAGTCGGGTGAATGTTCAATCCTAGAGGTGATGCATGCCCAGCGCCAGCATGCCGCGCCCAAGATAAAAATGGTTGGTGCGGCACATCAAACGGAAACACCGCGCGCGCATCCAGATCGCGCGCCAACGGCTCGACCACGCTCCGCGTCCAGTTATCCATTAATCCCCTAGATTCACGGGCAAAGCGCCGAAACATATCCGGCCCCGCATTGCCAATCAGAATCACAAACCGCGTTTCGCCCATATCCGAAGGCGTGAACCAACCGAATGGTGTGAAAGATTCTCTTCGAATTCGAGTCAGAATGGGGTGTTCCATCACTTAATCCAGCGCGGGTCACCCAACTCCATCACCTCACGCGGCAAACGAATATCATGCTTGGCGCGGATCGCATCATCAATGTCGCGCGGGATATATTCAGGATAATAGGTCGACAAGATCTCGCGCTTCTTGGCAATCGCCTTTTTCAAAATATCGGGCTTGCCCGCTTCGTTCCATTCTTTAGGGCTCATGCGGTTTCCCAAATGCGGATAAACATATTCGGTCTGCATCATGCTTAAAGTCTGATCAGAACCCAAATAATGCCCGGGCCCCTCCAAGCAAACTTCAGTGATCACATCAAACGAAAGCGTTGCATCATTCACTTCAATGCCGCGCACATTGCGGTTGATCGAGCCCAGCATATCATTATCAATCAGCAGGCTTTCCAAACAGAAGCCCAACAACGAAGCGTGCATACCCGCCATTTCATACATCATGTTGATGCCAGCCATGGCCGAAATGCCCGCCGTCACACCTTTTTCATAGCCGGCCTGCACATCAGGAAACTTAGAATCGCACATGCCAGCTGCCGAGCCCACAGTGAGATTGTAAAAATGCCCCATCTGCCCGCATGCCGCTGTGATGAGTGCCTGCTCACCCGACCCACCCGACATCGCACCGGTGCGCAGATCGGAAACGAAAGGCCATGGCCCCCAAATCGCAATGGCACCGGGCACCACGCAATTGATATAAACCAGCCCTGCCAAACACTCACTAACAGCCTGCACAACTGTGCCAGCCAGTGCTGCCGGAGAAGTGGCCCCAGCTTGCGCTGCCGATAACAACAACACCGGCATGCCGCCGCGCGCCGCAACTTCCAAACACCGGCAAGCATCTTCAGCAAATTTCAACGGCGGAACCACAAAGCAGTTTGATTGCGACACAAACGGCCGTTCGCGCCACTTCTTTTCGCCACCGGCCACATAATGCAGAATCTGCAAACACTCATCCACATGTTGCGGCTCTACCATGCTGGTGCCCACATGCTTGTTGGTGCCTGCAAGCGATGCGTATAGAGTGTTGATATCGAGATCATGGCCATTGAGCATGTCACGCGCGGTGAGGCAGCGCTGGAAAAAGTGAATGTGTTCGCAGGTATCAACAATGCGGGCCGCGTCATAAAGATCAGCCAGATATGACTCGCGGTATGAATTGCTTTCAATCTCGGCCACATGCACAGCAGCCCCCGCCGTGCCGAAATAAACCTTATTGCCCCAAGGCTCCAAATCCAAATTCGGATCGCGCGCATGGAGAACAAAGTTCCTGGCACAGGTTGCCAGAATATCCTCAACCAAGGAACGCGGAATGCACAGGCGCCCCTTATCATTGATCCAGCAACCACGCGCCGTCATCGCCTCAACACAGGAGGGAATAGGCGTGCCCATGCCAACAGTCTCAAGCAACTTCAGTGCTGTCTCATGAATGCGCTGCATATCAGCGTCTTTCAGCGGCTTATATTGTCCACCCACCATGCCAGGCCGCACCGCTGCTTCCGACATCGGAATAGCGCGTGACCGAAGTGCTTTGCGCGCCTCGCGTCCACCGCGTCGTTTTGAAAGATCGTCAATTAGTGTCATGTGTTCGTCCCTGTGGTGAGAGGCCGGATGAGGGCTCTTTGACCGAAACATGCTCCAATCCCAACCTCTCGCAAAGGCCCAAAATTTACCGCAATAAGGTGAAAAAATATCACCACCATGTCGCTTCCCATCATCCTGCCGCATGGAAAAACCCTATGTTACAAGCTCAAGCTAACAAATTGATTGGTGAACCCACTTGGCCAGACGAGATTTACCGCCTTTACGCGCCTTGACTGCTTTTGAAGCCGCAGCCCGCCTCGGCTCGTTTCGCATGGCTGCCGGAGAAATGGGGATCACGCGCTCTGCCGTCAGCCATCAAATCAAGCTTCTCGAAGACCGGCTCGACATCCAATTGTTCCGCCGCGATGCCAGACGCGCTGAACTAACTCAACTCGGCCAAACCTATTATCCCACTGTGCGCGATGCTTTCGACCTGATTGAAACTCAAACCCGTGCCCTGCGCCCATCCAACACTGATAATGAACTCACCATCCAGGTCTATGTGACCGTAGCGCTGAAATGGCTCATCCCGCGCCTGCATGATTTTGAACGCAAATTTCCAGACATGAAGGTGCGCCTGTCCACGTCCTATTTCGATTGGGATTTTGACGAACGTAACGTTGACGTGGGCGTTATTCTCGCTCGCAACAAACTGCCCGGCCATTACTATCGACCCTTGTTCAAATCTTATCTCTCGCCCATCTGTGCGCCCACACTCAGCCTTAAATCGATGGATGACATCAAGAAGCACAAGCTGATTGATGTTTATACCGCCGAAGAAGATTGGCAAATCTGGCTTGAAGCTGCCGGTGTCAAAGGTGTCAAACCTGCCAATCGTCTTTCAGTTGATTCGTATATTCTGGCACAAGAAGCAGCCATTGAGGGCAGGGGCCTGGCCATGACCATTGGCCCTTATGCCGCCGAGGAAATCAAGCTGGGCCGCCTGCAACAACCTTTTCCGCTGCGGGTGCCACACAAACATGATTGGTATTTTGCCTGCCTTGCAGAAAACAAAAACAAAAACAAAGTGAAGCGCTTTGAGGATTGGCTGGTCAAACAAGTGGCCGCTGATCCAGCACTCGAAGCCATAAAGGATGATAAGAAATGACAGATGAAACACCAATCTCTTTAGAAGTTCGCCGTGGTCGTCGCGGTGGTGCCAGAGCTAATCCGGGTGCTGGCGGTGGGGCGGTTATTCCGCAGCTCTCAAAGCGTCAAATCAAACGCAAATTCCCGCCGACGAACATATTATCGGCTGATGAAATTGAATCAATCCACCAAGCTTCAGTCAAGGTGCTGAATGAAATCGGCATGGACTTCCTTTATCCCGAAGCGCTCGAACTGCTGAAAAAAACCGGTGGTGTGAAAATTGAAGGAGAAAGAGTGCGCTTTGAAGCAGCGATGCTCGAAGAGTATTTATCATATGCTCCAAGTGAATTTACCACCCATGCCCGCAACCCTGAAAACAATCAGCGCATTGGCGGCGATAACATGGTGTTCGGCACTGTCGGTAGCCCTCCCAGCTGTTATGATATGGATGGCGGAAGGCGTACTGGCAATTGGGCGGATTATCGCAAATTTTTGAAACTCGGCCAGCACTTCAATGCCATTGGCTTTAGCGCTGGCTATCCCGTTGAGCCTGTCGATATTCATTCCGGCATCAGGCATCTGGAAGCGCTGCGCGATATGGCAATCTTGATGGATAAACCTATGACGGCTTATTCCCTTGGTGCTCACCGCATTCAGGATGGCATCGAGATTGCGCGTCTTGCGCGCGGGATTTCGCACGAACAATTTAAAAAAGAACCAACTCTCACCACCATCATCAACACCAATTCGCCGCTGAAGCTTGACGCCTATATGCTCAACGGCATCATGGAAATGTCGTCGCGCGGCCAAGTCGTGTGCATCACGCCCTTCACTTTGGCGGGGGCCATGGCACCAGTCACTATGGCTGGTGCCTTGGTTGAGCAAAATGCGGAAGCCATGGCGGGCCTTGCCTTCACCCAATTGGTGAAAAAAGGTGCACCAGTGATTTATGGTGGCTTCACCTCCAATGTGGATATGAAATCAGGTGCACCCGCCTTCGGCACGCCGGAATATATGAAGGCGGTGATGGTGGGCGGCCAATTGGCCAGACGCTATAAACTGCCTTACCGCACCTCGAATACCTGTGCGGCCAATACCATGGATGCGCAAGCGGCCTATGAAAGCGTGTTCAGCCTTTGGGCGCTGACCATGGGTGGCGGCAATTACGTCATGCACGGCGCAGGCTGGCTCGAAGGCGGGCTGGTCGCGGGCTTTGAAAAGTTTGTGCTGGATGTTGATCTCATCCAAATGGTGATGGAATTCCTGCAACCGCTTGAAACCACTGAAGATGCTCTTGGGGTTGAGGCGATACGTGAAGTGGGGCCGGGCGGACATTTTTTTGGCGCGCAACACACGCTGGCCCGTTATTCCAATGCTTTCTATCAGCCCATCATTTCTGATTGGCGCAACAATCAACAATGGGCGGCAGCCGGAAAGCCAGAAGCAATGCAACGCGCCAACCATGTTTATAAGCAGGCCTTGGAAGAATATCAGCAACCCTATATGGATCCAGCCATCAAGGACGAGCTGAACGCATTTGTGGATCGTCGCATAGCCGAGGGCGGCGTAAAAACGGATTTCTGAAATGAATGACGTGCTGGTGATCGGCGGTGCAAATGTGGATGTGAAGGCTAAAACTTCAGTTCCACATATTCCGCGCACTTCTAATCCCGGCACTGTCTCGATCAAGGCAGGCGGCGTGGCGCGCAACATCGCCCATAATCTGGCAAGGCTTGGTGTTGAAACAACGTTGATCAGCGTTCTGGGCCAAGATGCCTTTGGTGACATGTTGTTGAGTGAAACCAGCAAGGCCGGTGTCAACACCGCCCATATCATCCGCAGCAACCAAGCCACCGGATCATATGTGGCAATGCTCGACGAAAAGGGTGAGTTGGTCAGTGCAGTCAACGACATGGGCCTTCTTTCCTTATTAGCTCCTGAATATATAAATAGGAACAAAAACCTTGTCAAGGTAAATAAATATATAATTGCAGATTGTAATTTACCTGATGAAACATTGAACGAAATCGCAGTTCATGCCGCTGATCGTTTGATTATAGAACCGGTTTCCGTCGCAAAATCGCAAAAGCTCAAGACGCTTCTGAAAGCCCACAAGGTTTTCTTGGCCACCCCCAATCTCGATCAAATTGAAGCCCTCACGGCAACGCGCGATATTCCTGCAGCAGCCGCCAAACTTCACGCGATGGGATTGCGCAACATCGTTATCCACGCCGGAGAACAGGGCGCTTATGTGTCGGATGGCCAATCCATCACCCACATCCCATCACAAGCCAGAACCATCATAGATGTCACGGGCGCTGGTGATGCGGCTATGTCTGGCTTGGTCTTTGGCTTATTGCAAAATCTCCCCCTCGCCAAAGCTGCAATGATCGGGCAAGAGATCGCCGCAAAAGTGATTGCCAGCACAGCCTCGACATTGGATTGAACATGATCAAGCTTACCACCGAACTCAAATCAGCGATTGCCAAAGGCAAACCCGTCGTCGCTTTGGAATCAACCATCATCGCCCATGGCATGCCCTTCCCACAAAATCTGGAAATGGCCCGCGAAGTCGAACAGATCATCCGCGACATTGGTGCAATCCCAGCAACCATCGCCGTGATCGATGGCGAATTGCGCGCGGGCCTTTCCGACTCTGAACTCGAGCATTTCGCCAAAACCGGCCCATCCATCATCAAAGTCTCAACCCGCGATCTGCCTTTTGTTGTCGCGCGCAAAATGACTGGCGCAACCACTGTTGCATCGACGATGCGCTTGGCTGCCATGGCCGGAATTCACGTTTTCGCCACAGGCGGCATTGGCGGTGCGCATCGTGGTGCGGAAAAGACGTTTGATATTTCCGCCGATCTGATCGAATTTTCGCAAAGTAATGTGGCGGTGGTAACCGCAGGTGCAAAGGCGATCCTTGATTTGGCGCTCACACTGGAAACCTTGGAGACCTTCGGCGTTCCCGTGGTTGGTTTCGGCACCGATGATTTCCCCGCCTTCTATTCGAGGGTGAGCGGCCACAAGGTTCCGATGCGCTGCGACACCCCAAAAGAAGTCGCCGCAATGATGAAGGCCA
>JAYVXY010000261.1:0-10203 GCA_043784785.1 Aestuariivirga sp.
GAAGGCCCGGGCTTCCCGTGGTGGCACCGGCACGCATCACCCATATGGCGTTTACCAAGGCCGAGCATGATGCCGATCCGCTGATCAATGTAAAACTTCTCTGCGACGCGATGGGATTGCAGCCGCCCGTGCCTGGCACATCGCATCACGCCATTGAGTTTGATGGCGGGCTTTTCAAGTTTGAACGGCATGGTGAGTTTTACCGGATCAGTGTCACGGCCAATGGCAAGGCTTTGCGTGGCGAGGCGATCTCGACCTTGCCGCTCGGCTGGGTTGACACTTTGCCGGGGCAAAGACTGGTGGCCATTCACACCCATATTTTGGCCCATACCGAGAAGACGCCGAACACGGCTTTTCTGACCAAGTATTTTGGCCATGATAATTTGGCGGGATCTTTGGTGAGCGCCGGCAAGGCCACGATCTGGACGGATTTCAGAATTGGCAGCGACGGCTATACCCGGATCCTGATTCAGGAACACGGGCTTTCGCCACTGCGCTTGGGCCGCGTGACCCGGCGCATTCATGAGATTGAAACTTACCGGATGATGGCTTTGCGGGCTTTGCCGCTGGCGCGCAGTTTGCAACAGGAGTTGGGGCCGCTCGAAAAATCCCTCACTGATGTCGTGCGCAGCATGGCCGGTGCAAATGGCATCAATGATGATGCCGCTCTGCTTTCCCAACTCAGCGCCATTGCCCGCGATGTGGAAGAAATGTCAAACCGCGGCAGCTACCGGTTTGCGGCGGCGCGGGCCTATTCAGCTTTGGTGACCAAGCGCGTGGCGGAATTGGGCGAGGATAGAGTGGCCAATTATCAGCGCATCGGCATTTTTCTGGATCGGCGCTTCAGCCCGGCCATGGCCACTTGCGTGGCGACGGCCGACCGCTTGAATAGTTTGGCCGAACGATGTGCGCGCGCCAATGATTTGATGCGCACCCGGGTTGATATTGCCGTTGAAGGACAGAACCAGCAATTGCTGCGCTCGATGGAGAGCAGAGCAGGGCAACAACTGCGCCTGCAAGAAACCGTTGAGGGCTTGTCGGTGGTAGCGATCAGCTATTATCTGATCGCGATCATCCAGAAATTCATCGACGGCCTGGCGCAATATTGGCCAAATTTGGATACAAAGCTGGTGAGCTTCATATCCATTCCCGTGGTTCTGGTTTTGGTGTGGCTGGGCATCAGGCGGGTGCGCCACCGCATTATCAAACGCGAAGAAAAGCCTTAGCTTATTTCTTCTTTGGCGCGGCTTTATTGGCCGAAGCCTTTGGTTTTGCAGCAGGCTTTTTAGGGGCGGCTTCAGCATCAATGATGGCCACGGCGCGGGCCCAATGAGCTTCGGCCTGACCTTCAGGCTGGCCTTCTTCTTCCCAGATTTTATGAGCAAGTTCAGTGATACGTTGATCGCGATTGGTCATAATAGCTATTCCCCGTCTGTTTTTATTATAGCAGAAATCTGCCTATGACACAAATTTGTGCAGTGCACAATAAATTACAGCGCGATGTTGCGTCGCAACATGATGAAGATGAAACACTGGAAATCAACTCACTCAGCCCGAAACCGCCTCATGCAGGATTGATCCGGTCAAGGTTTGATAGGGCATTTCCTCGCGCGGGGTCTTTGCCTTCAATTCTGAGCTTGCGGCAAAGGGCCCTCATCCGGCCGTTGGCCACCTTCTCCCATTCGCTAGGGGCGAACGGAGAGAAGGCGATAATTGTTGAGTGTGGTGGTTGGATCAAGTGCCTTCGCCCGTTTGCACTTGCAAATGGGAGAAGGCATATTGCAGTCAAACCTTCGTCCACTTCCCATTCTTTGCCGATGACTTCACGCAAGCCTCGATAAACGTCATGCCTGCAACACCGTCTTCGATGCTGGGGAATTGGACTTCTTTGTCCAGCTTCTTTCCGGCGCGCTTTGCTTCAATGGCTCTTGCCACTTCGGTGTAGATGTTGGCGAAGCCTTCGAGGTAGCCTTCGGGGTGGCCGCCGGGGATGCGGGTTACGCGGGCGCTGGCGGGGCCGGCTCCGGCGCCGCCTCTGGTGATCAGGCGACGCTGGCCGCCCAGTGGGGTGAACCACAGGTAATTAGGATCAGCCTGCGTCCATTCGATGCCGCCCTTGGTGCCGTAGACCCTGAGCTTCAGCCCATTTTCATGGCCCACCGCCACTTGGCTAGCCCAGATGTGGCCCTTGGCGCCGCCTTTATAACGCAACATAACGGATACATTATCATCCAGCTTGCGGCCCTTCACAAAGCTGGTGAGGTCAGCCGAAAGTTCATCAAGCATGAGGCCCGAAACAAAACAGCCGAGCTGATAGGTATGCGTGCCGATATCGCCCACGCAACCGCCAGCGCCTGAGCGCTTGGGATCAGTACGCCAGGCGGCTTGCTTCTGGCCAGTTTTTTCGAGGTCGGTTGCCAGCCAATCTTGCGGATATTCGCCTTGGACTAATCTGATTTCGCCCAGCTCTCCGGCTTCCACCATTTCGCGGGCTTGGCGGATCATCGGGTAGCCCGAATAATTATGGGTCAGCGCGAAGATGATTTTGGGATTTTTCTTGAGCAATGCCTCAAGCGATTTTGCTTCCTTCAAATTGAGTGACAGAGGCTTGTCGCAAATCACATGAATGCCGGCTTCGATGAAGGCTTTGGCGACGGGATAATGCATGTGGTTGGGCGTGACGATTGACACGGCTTCAATGCCATCCTCGCGTTTGGCCTCGGCCTTGGCCATGGTTTTGAAATCATCATAGATGCGATCGGCGCTCAGCCCCAGTTCTTCGCCAGAGGCTTGGGCCTTGGCCGGATCAGCCGAGAGGGCACCTGCGACCAGCTCATATTTATCATCAATGCGCGCCGCGATACGGTGGACGGCGCCGATGAATGCGCCCTGCCCGCCACCCACCATGCCATAGCGGATGCGGCCAGAATGTTTTATGGATTTGCTGCCTTCTATTGCCATGATGGTTTCTCCCTTGTGGTTTATCCTTCGAGGCTCACTGCGTTCGCACCTCAGGATGAGGGGAAAGAGTGAACCTCAGCATGAGGGATTACTTTACCCTCACCCTGAGGTGCTCTGCGGAGCAGAGCCTCGAAGGGTCTCTCAAACGTTATTCAATAGACCTTCGATATATTCTTGACGGCCTGATTTGGGTTGGGGTTCGAGTTTATCTTTATGCACGCGCGCGGCGATGCCATCGAGTGTTGCGCCCTTCTCCAACATGGCTTTGTTGGCGGGTTCGTTCCATTTGGCATAGCGCTTATCAACTTCGGCGGCGAGCTTGCCGTCTTCGATGATTTTGGCAGCATTGAGAAGGCCACGCGCGCAAGCGTCCATCGATGCCACATGGGCATAAAGCAGATCATCAGGGTCAATCGATTGACGGCGAATTTTGGCATCGAAATTCATGCCGCCCGTGGTGAAGCCACCGGCCTTGATGACTTCGAGCATCATCAATGTCAGCTCTGGCACATTCATGGCAAACTGATCGGTGTCCCAGCCCACTTGATAGCCGCCGCGATTGAGATCGAGCGAGCCGAAAACGCCCAGCGCTGAGGCGAGAGCGATTTCATGTTCAAAGGTGTGGCCCGCGAGGATGGCATGATTTTGTTCGATGTTCATTTTCACATCGTTTTCGAGGCCATATGATTTGAGCAGGCCATAAATGGTGGCCACGTCATAATCATATTGATGGGTAGATGGTTCCTTGGGCTTTGGCTCAATCAGGATTGGGCCTTTGAAACCGATCTTGTGTTTATATTCAACAACGAGCGAGAGGAAACGGCCCGCTTGTTTGAGCTCGTGACCGATCTTGGTGTTGATCAAGGTTTCATAGCCTTCACGGCCGCCCCACATCACATAGTTTTCACCGCCCAAATCCTTGGTCACGTCGAGACAATGTTTCACTTGTGCTGCGCAATAGGCAAAAACATCAGGATCAGGGTTGGTGGCGGCACCCGCCATGAAGCGGCGGTTGGAGAACATATTGGCTGTGCCCCACAACAGTTTCTTGTTGTTGGCAGCCATTTTCTTTTCGAGAAGTTTGGCAACAGCGGTTACGTTGGCGTTGAATTCCTGCAGCGAATTTCCTTCGGGTGCGATGTCGAGGTCATGGAAGGTGAAGAAATCAATGTCGAGCAGGCGCAGCGTTTCAAACATCACATCGACCTTGGTGGCGGCGGCCTTCATCGCATCGGTTTCATGGTGCCAGGGGCGCATAAAAGTTTCACCACCGAATGGGTCACCACCGGGCCAGCACAGTGTGTGCCAATAACACACCGCAAAGCGCAAATGATCGCGCATGGTTTTGCCCAGCACTTTTTGATCAGGATTATACCAGCGGTAAGACAGTGCATTTTCAGATTTCGGGCCAGCGTATTTTATGGGCTCGGAGATTGAGTAAAAGTTTTTCATGAGAGCTTGATGTCCTTTATCGCGGGATAGATTTTTGTGTAATTTTTATAGGCCGCTTCATAAGCCGTCTTGGCCTTGGTTTCGGGCATAATGGTTTTGGCAATGATCGGGGGCGTGCAGACGGTTTTATAATCAGCACCTGTGGCCGCCATCAATGCCATGCGTGCGCCACCAAATGCGCCGCCCACATCACCGGCCACCGGCAAATCAATGGGAACGCCCAAAGCTGTTGCAATGATTTTGAGCCAGAGTTCGGAATGTGTGCCACCGCCCACCGCCATGACACGCTTCACATTTGTGCCTGCGGCTTTGAGCGCCTCGAGTGAATCACGCAAGGCAAAGGCCACGCCATCCATCACCGCATGGGTCATCGCCTTGGCATCAGTTTCACGGCCAAGACCCATGAACACACCGCGCACCTGAGAGTCACCAACTGGCGTGCGCTCACCTGAAAGATAAGGCAAGAACAGAACTGATGATGGGCCTTCGAGCTTTTTGCCCAAGGCGGCAGTAAGTTTGGGGGCTGGCGTTTTCAAAATACCCGCCAACCATTCTAAACTGTCTGTAGCTGACAGAATAACCCCCATCTGATGCCAGGTGTTCGGCACGGCATGGCAGAAAGCGTGAACGGATTGGCTTGCATTGGGGCTGTAACGATCATTCGATACAAACATCACGCCCGATGTGCCAAGCGACACAAAGGCCTGGCCATCTTTAACAGCACCAATACCCACGGCAGCCGAAGCATTATCGCCACCACCACCAGCAACGACAGGGCGCAGAGGCATGCCCCAGGCTTTGGCGAGGGCGGGCGTGATCTGGCCGGTGCTATCGGTACCTTCAAATAATTCCGGCATCTGGTCGCGGCGCATATGGGTGGCTTGAAGCATGGTTTCAGACCAATCGCGCTTGGCCACATCCAGCCAATAGGTGCCCGCCGAATCCGACATGTCGGAACCATAAGTATTGGTCATGCGGTAACGGATATAGTCTTTGGGCAGCAGAACTTTGGCAACTTGATCGAAGATTTTCGGCTCGTGTTTTTTAACCCAGAGCAATTTCGGTGCGGTGAAACCTGCAAGCGGGATATTACCTGTGATGTCCATAGCGTTTGGACAAGCGGCGAGAATGTCCTTGCACTCTTCAAAGCTTCTCGCATCATTCCACAAAATGCAGGGGCGCAGAACTTTGCCGCTTTTATCAAGCAGCGTTGCGCCATGTTGCTGGCCTGACATGCCGATGCCTGCGACTTGCGCCATGGCTTTTGGCTTGAGCGCGCGCAGTTTTTTGACAACGGTATTTGCCGCCTTCCACCAGCTTTCAGGATCTTGCTCCGACCAGCCGGGATGAGGACGCGAGACTTTAAGTGGCGCTGACGCTGCGGCGATAATCTTTTGTTTAGCGTCAATCACAACGCCTTTGACACTGGATGTGCCGAAATCCAAACCCAGATACATGCGCGCTCCCATTGAATTTTTTAGCACATTGACACCATTTTCGCCCAATTGCCAAGATGGTGAAGGCCAGTTTCAGCGATTTATTTTGGGGGGCGAATAAAATCACTATTGTTTAAGGGCTGCGGTCACCACGGCATGGGCGATGGCTTGGGGCCTGGAGGCATAAAGGCCTTCGGGGTGGTTGCCTGCCAACATCAGTTCAAGTTCGGCGCGGGTAAACCAGCGCGCCTCCTCCAGTTCTGCGGGATCAAGCTTGATTTCGGTGGTTGTGGCTTCAGCGATCATGCCGATCATTAAGCTTGAAGGAAATGGCCAAGGTTGACTGGTGACATAGGACACCGCTCCGACTTTTATACCGGCTTCTTCCAATACTTCACGGGCCACTGCCTGTTCTATGGTTTCGCCCGGCTCCATAAAGCCGGCCAAAGCTGAAAACATGCCTTGTGCCCAAGATGCTTGCCGACCGAGCAAGATTTGATCGTGGTGGCGCACGGCCATGATCACCACAGGATCAGTTCGGGGGAAATGTTCGGTTTGGCAGGCGGGGCAATGGCGCTTGTAACCTGCATCCATCATTAACGATTTGGCCCCGCAATTGGCGCAGAACCCGTGCTTCTCATGCCAGTGCAAAATGCTGCGGGCTTGCGCCAAAATCGACAACATCTCTGGAGGCAGACCGCCTTCGAGCATCAGAGTGCGGATGGGTTTGAGCTGTTCGTCTGCTTCGATTGGCCTCGCAAACCAGGCTTGGCCCTGAAGGTCTTCGCCTAAGTAGACGGCTTCGGTTTCAGGCGCGTCGTTGCGGGTGAAAAGCCTGTTGTTCTCCACATCCATGCGAACCGTGTCACCAGCGATCTGCACAACATGGGTTGTAGAATCACTTCGTCTTGCGGCCACAAAATCAGTTTTTGTGCGATTATTGGCGTTGCGGTCGAGTGGCGAAGAGACAAAGGCCAGACGCGTCATGGTGGATTAAGCCCTATAATTTCGGCGGTTATCGCCTTTTTGCAAAAAACATCAACTGTTTAACGCAAAATTTACCAAGAAAGTTAACTTATGGGGGATGAAAATCCGTGTCGCAGGTGATTTGTGAGTTCAAACACGCCTGATGCCCACGCTGGAGAGCTAAAGTCGATGAAGCCAGGTATTCCATGGAGCGTTAAAGGTGTTGAGCCTGAATTTCGCGAAATTGCCAAAACAGCGGCGCGCCGCTCGGGCATGACCTTAGGTGAATGGCTCAATTCAGCAATCAATGAACAAGCTGATAGTTCGGGTGCCACTGCCGAACCTGTTTCCATGCCTGATAAGGTGATCCGTGGCCGGATTTCAACACACCCGATTGAACGCGCCGCAACTAGGCTTGAAGATATTGCCGAACAGCTTTCCCGTTTGGCGATGCGCGAAACTGAAACTGCCCCGCGTTATATGTCGCCACTGGCTGAAGAAAGCGGCGCCTTTGCCAAGGTTTTGAGCCGGGTTGAAAGCAATGAACGCCAGACCGTTGAGGCGTTTTCAGCGGTTAATGAACGGCTGGCTCTTTTGGGCCGTCAATTCTCGAAAGTTCAGCCTGTTGCTGCGCCCAAGCGGGAGGAAACACCGGGTTTCCAGGCCTTGGAAAAGGCGGTGCGCAATATTGTTGAGCATCTTGAAGTTTCTGACAAGCGCACCCGCGATAATCTGAAATCTCTGCAAGACCGCATTGGCGATATGACAAATCGGGCCTCGAGCACCAATAATGAGCAAGTGTTGCGCCAAGCGCCCGCCTTTTCTGCACTTGAAAATCGTCTGTCGGAATTGTCACGCCGGGTTGATCAAAGCCAAAGCCAGCCGGTAACCACTCTGCCTGATCTGCTGCGCAAAGAGCTTGATGATCTTGCAGGCCGCATTGAAACGGTGCGCGATTCATCAGAGGTTCTGGCGCAAAAGGCGCAAACCCAAGCGATGCAAACCGCCCAAGCCGAACTGCGCACCATTGAACAGCGCATATTGGGCCTGCTGCGCGAAGCCCAATCTTCCATGGTGGCCAGTTCCACCAGCCCGGCTGAAATTCAGCGTTTCCGTGGTGAGATTGAAAAACTTAATGGCCGCATTGATGAAGCCAATAAGGGTGTGGCTTCGGACCGCGATGTGACAGCCCTTCGTGTGGCAGTTGAACAACTTTCAACACGGGTTGCACAAGGCTCTGACAATCGTCCGCTGGCAGAGATGGACAAGCGCATTCTGGATATTACCCAGAAGCTCGAACAGACGCAGGCACAAAACCGCGATTTGCCGCAACTGGGTGAACTTGAACGGCGCATGGCTGAACTTGATCATCGTTTGAACCAGGCCCTTTCGACGCAAAGCAATGCCGCGCAAAATGACGAACTGGTGCAACATCTGGCCGTTGTGAATGATCGGTTGAGCAAAACCGAGCATCAGCTTTCGCATCTTGAAACCATTGAGCGGGCCATTGCCCAGCTTTACGACTCGATTGAACAAAACCGCAATTGGACAAAGGAAGTGGCTGAAGAAGCTGCAGGCCGCATGGGCCAGCAGATTATGAGCCAACAGGGGCAAGGGCCGGTTTCTCTGACCGGTTCGCCGGAAATCATGGCCTTGGAAGAAGGTCTTAAAGTGGTGCGTGAGGCCTCTCAGGCATCAGATTCGCGCAATCAGGAAACACTTGAAGCGGTTCATGAAACACTTGAACAGATTGTAGCGAAGTTAACTGAGCTTGAAACCGTGGCCATTGGTCAGCGCGTGGCGCAAGCCGCAGGTTTTGGCGGTGCACATGTTGCGATGGACCCATTCCAAACATCGGCAATTGACCAAGCCCCAGCCCAAAATGCGCAAAGCTTTGCGGCCGAAACTGCGTTAGAGAATGATGGCTTGGAACCGCATAATGTGTTTGCTGCCGAGGTCACCAATCCATTTGATCCAGCAACAGCTGAACCATTTGCCGGGCATAACCCGTTTGATGCTGTGATTCCTGCCGATGACGCGGCGGCGCCTGCTGCTCCAGATGATTTCATTGCCGCTGCTCGGCGGGCGGCACAGGCTGCGGGCGCACAAAAAAGTATTCTGTCTGGACTTTCGCCTTCGGCTGGCCGGCCAGGCAAGCAAAACACCAGGAAGTTGTTGGGTTTCAGTTTGCCTTTTAAAAAGAGCGCGAAGGCCGCCAAGTCAGACCCATTGATGGGCGATGTCAAATTGCCGCCCGAAATCAAGCCCGCCAATAGTAATATGCAGGGCAATCGGCGTACGCTGATTTTGTCGGGCATTTTGGCACTGGGCCTTGTCGCCTTCTTTGTGACCAAGAATATGAATTCAGCACCGTCCACGGCTCCGGTGGCAAAACCTGCAGCGGTTGAACAACCTGCTGTTGTTAGTCCCGCTAAACCGACAGCAATTGCACCAGCTGGTGATGCAACGCCGATGGCGCAACCCGCTCCTTCTCCTGCGCCGGTTGTGGTTCAGCCAGCACCGCTTGAACAACATGGCGACAATAGCGCCAGCCCTGAATCTGATGATATTCTGACTGGCTCATTACCTGCAACCGCAGCGCCCAAAGCCGCAGCACCTGCAGCACTTGATGTTGCCATTGGCAATGACAATTTGCGCAAAGCCGCAGCCACTGGTGACGCCAATGCTCAATTTGTGATCGCCACGCGTTATCTCAATGGCGAGAATGTTACAGCTGATGCAGCAAAGGCCGCCTATTGGTATGGCAAAGCCGCCGCAACGGGTTTGGCGCCTGCACAATACCGGATGGCCACGCTTTATGAGCGCGGCACGGGCGTTGAAAAAAACATGCAGGCCGCACTTTCCTGGTATGAACGCGCAGCTTCACTTGGCAATATCAAAGCGATGCATAATGCGGCTGTGATTTCAGCCGGAAATGACGCGGGAGCGCCGGATTACGCGCGCGCCTTTAAATGGTTTACGCTGGCTGCTCATCATGGTTTGAAAGACAGCCAGTTCAATCTCGCGGTTTTGATTGAGCGCGGCATGGGCACCAAAGTCGATCTGGCTGAGGCCTTGTTCTGGTATGATGCGGCGGCAGCGCAAGGCGATGCCGATGCCAAGACTCATGCTGAGGTTCTGGCCAAATCATTGCCATCTGACACGGTCAAATCGATCGAAGCACGCATCCAAGCGTGGACGCCTGAGAAGGCTCCGGACATTGCCAATGTTGTTGCAGTGAATGAAAATAGCTGGAAGGGCGATGCTGGCACGCAGCAAAGCGCAGCTGTCACTCCAGCCCCGGCAAACCTGATCGGCCAGGCCCAAGGCCTGCTTGATAAGCTTGGTTATAATATCGGCCAGCAAGACGGCAAGATGGGTGGGCGCA
>JAYVXY010000262.1:0-28537 GCA_043784785.1 Aestuariivirga sp.
ATCCACTCGCCCTCTTTGCGCGAGTAATCAAGATAGAGCATCGAGGCCACAGCATCCACACGAAGCCCATCGAGATGATAACGCTCCAACCAAAACAGCGCGTTGTTCAGCAAGAAGCTAACGACTTCTTTGCGACCAAAATTATAAATCGCCGTGTTCCAATCAGGGTGATAGCCTTGGCGCGGATCTTGATGTTCGTAAAGTGCTGTGCCATCAAACTTTGCAAGGCCATGCTCATCAGTTGGGAAATGTGCCGGCACCCAATCGAGAATAATACCAATGCCTTCCGCATGCGCTTTATCTACAAAGCGCGCGAAGCCATGCGGGTCACCAAAGCGCGAGGTGGGGGCAAAGAGCCCCGTGGGTTGATAGCCCCATGACGGATCATAGGGGTGCTCGCTGACTGGCAAGAGTTCAATATGGGTGAAATCCATGTCTTTAACATAACCAATGAGCTGGTCAGCCAACTCATCATAGCTGAGAAAACCATCGCCATTTTTTTTGCGCCATGAGCCTAAGTGAACTTCATAAATGCTGACTGGCACACGCCGCTTATCTGGCGCAATTCGCGCTTTGAGATAATCAGCATCTGACCATTTGAAGTTGTCAGTACGCGTCACACGCGATGCGGTGTTGGGTCGAAGCTCAGCGGTAAAACCATAAGGATCAGATTTGAGCGGCAGCAATCCGCCATGCTGGCCAATAAGCTCAAATTTATAGCTTTGATCTTCATGGGCAGCCGGAACAAAAATCTCCCAGACACCAACATCCATACGCTTGCGCATCACATGGCGGCGACCGTCCCATGCGTTAAAATCGCCAACCACCGATACACGCTCGGCATTAGGGGCCCAAACCGCAAAATGCACACCATCAATGCCGTCCATTTTAAGCGGGTGTGCGCCTAATTTATCGTAGAGGCGCAAATGATTGCCTTCCGCCATAAAATAATCATCTTGGGGACCAAGCACGGGGCCAACCGAATAGGCATCGGTTACCACCCAATTTCCACTGCCATTCGAACACGCAAATTGCAGAACCTGCGCTTCAGTCGTTTTGATTTGGCCTTCAAAAAATCCAGCTTCATGGCGGCGTGTCAGTTCGCCCAGACTTTTGCCATCGGCTGTTTGCGCCACAACATTTTCCGCACCCGGGATAAAGGCACGGGCAATCCAAGATTTACCAGATGCATGAAGGCCTAAAACTTTGAATGGATCAGAGTGCCTTCCACTGACAATAGCTTCAATCTCTGGGGCACTTGTTTTCCATTTTGCTTCGGCCATATCTCTCCCAATCCTTTGGCCGCTCGTTAAGTCGTCGGCACATTCCAGATGTCTTTGGCATATTCCCTGATCGTGCGATCTGACGAGAACCACCCCATGTGAACCGTATTCTGAATTGCCTGATACGTCCAGTCTTTCTGGTTCTGCCAAAGTTCCGAGACTTTGCCTTGGGTTAATGCGTAATCATTGAAGTCTGATCCCACCATAAAATAGTCGCCATTATAAACCGAGTTGATGATTGGTTGATAAAGGCTGGTGTCGCCGCCGGAGAACAGGCCCTGCCCCAACGCCTGCAATACGGCGCGCAGTGCTGGCGAAGATTCCACCACCGCATGGCCATCAACCCGCTCACGGCGCTTCTCTTCCACTTGTGCAGCTGTTAACCCAAAAATGAAAATGTGATCAGCGCCCACATGTTCGCGCATTTCAACATTGGCCCCATCAAGTGTGCCAATGGTGAGCGCCCCATTGAGCGCAAATTTCATATTGCCGGTGCCGGAAGCTTCCATGCCCGCAGTGGAGATCTGCTCGGAGAGATCTGTTGCAGGAACAATGACCTCGGCAAGACTAACATTATAGTTGGGCAAAAAGACAACCTTGAGCGCGGTGCCGATGGTTTTATCATTATTCACCACCTGCGCCACATCATTGATCAACTTAATAATCAACTTTGCCTGGAAATAGCTCGCTGCCGCTTTGCCCGCGAATATCTTCACCCGCGGCGTCCAATTGCCATTGGGGTTCGCTTTGATGGCCTGATAATGGGCGATCGTTTCTAAAATATTCAATAGCTGGCGCTTATATTCATGGATGCGCTTAACGTGAACGTCGAACATGGCGTGTGGATCAACCTTCACATCGACACGTTCCAGGATCAGACTTGCCAAGACTTCTTTGTTGCGCAGTTTAATCTGTGCAAAGCGTTGAATGAATTGCTTGTCACCAGATCTGGGCGCAGCCCGCACCAACAACTCAGCATTGTCGAGTGACTCTTTGCCCGCTGCTTCAGCCAACAAAGCTGAAAGTTCAGGGTTCACCCCATGCAACCAACGCCGCGGCGTAATGCCATTGGTTTTGTTGTTGATGCGCCCTGGAAACAGAAGGTTGAGATCATGGAACACGCTTTCCTTCATCAATCCGGTATGCAATGCCGAAACACCGTTGATGCTATGCGAACCTGCAAAAGCAAGGTTGCCCATGCGCACCCGCCTGCCGCCATGTTCATCAATCAATGAAACCGAAGCGATAAATTCAGGCGAGGCATTGTGTAAATTCTGGGCGCGCACAATCAACTGATCATTGATCGCATAGATGATGTTCAAATGGCGCGGCAACAATCGCTCAAACAATTGTAACGGCCAGCTTTCCAAAGCTTCAGGCAACAATGTGTGATTGGTATAAGACATCACCGCCTGGGTAATCGTCCAAGCTTTTTCCCATGGCAGATAATGCACATCAACCAACAGTCGCATCAATTCTGCAACGGCGATGGCCGGGTGGGTATCATTAATTTGCACGGCAACCTTGTCGGCCAAATTTGTGAGATCAGGATATTGCTGCAAATGACGGCGGATAATATCCTGGAGCGAAGCCGAGGTGAAAAAATATTCTTGCCGCAAACGCAGCTCTTGGCCTTGCGGAGAGGAATCAGAAGGATATAGAATCCGTGTGATAATTTCCGCTCGTGTGCTACTGGAAAGTGCCGCCGTAAAATCACCCGTATTGAAAGCATCGAGGTGGATGGGATCAATCGCACGCGCCGACCAGAGACGCAGCGTGTTCACGCGCTTGCCACGCCAACCCACCATTGGCGTATCAAAAGCCATAGCCAACATAATTTCACCGGGTTGCCAGCTTGCATGGGCTACACCATCTTTGGCGACTTCCGATAAAACTGAACCTCCAAATCCGATGCGGTAGGCCGCTTCACGGCGCGGAAATTCCCATGGATTACCATTTTCAAGCCAATCTTCCGGAAGTTCAATTTGCCAGCCATTGCTGATCAATTGACGAAACAGGCCGTGATTGTAACGGATGCCATAACCATAGGCTGGAATGCCCAGACTGGCCATGCTTTCCATGAAACAGGCGGCCAAGCGCCCAAGCCCGCCATTGCCCAAAGCGGCATCAGGCTCCAGCGCTTCCGTCAAATCCAAATCAACATCAAGGCTCGCCAAAGCTTTTTCAAAGTTGGCCGTGAGTTCAAGATTGCTCAGCGCATCACGCAGCAGACGACCAATCAAAAACTCAAGCGAGAGATAATAAACCCGCTTGGCCTTATCCTTATAGGCCTGACGCGTCGACTCCATCCAACGATCAATAATACGGTCACGCAATGCCAAAATCGTGGCGGCCAGCCAATCATGGTGCTTGGCGGCGGATATATCTTTGCCGATGGAATAGTTCAGCTTGGCCAATATGTCGGCCCGCAGTTTTTCAACATCAGCCGTCAATTCCGTTTCAGTTTGCGCCTGCTTCAATTTTCCAGTCTTCAAATTCATTTGCCCCAGCACCTATCATTAAAACCAATTCTTTGCATTATTCCGGCTCATGCTTCAACCCACAAATTGTCCTATAATGAAGACACTGGCGAGACCTGCCATTCAGCGTTAAGAGCAAGCCATGTCATCAACCGCAGCTCTTCTCAAACAGCGTGCAAACGGCCACGTCAAACTGCATATGAAGGCGGCAGGCGTGGCGCATCTCCGCGAGGTCGGTTCGGCCAAAGTCAGATTGCCGCCAGGCGCACACGAGGCCTATTTAATCAACACAGCTGGTGGCCTCGCCGGAGGCGATTCATTTTCTTATGATGTTGAACTGGGAGAAAGTTCAGCACTTTCGATCACCAGCCAAGCTGCCGAACGGGTCTACCGCACACTTGGACCCCCAGCTTTAATAGAAACGACGATCAAGCTGGAAGCCGCAAGTTCATTACGCTGGCTGCCACATGAAACAATCCTGTTTGACGGTGCTTTCCTCGATCGGCGCATCACCATCGACATGAAGGATTCAGCGCGATTCCTAGGGTTAGAAGCAACCATATTTGGCCGTGAGGCCAGCGGCGAAACCATCAACACAGTTTGCTTTCGCGAAGATTGGCAGATCAAGCGCGACGGCAAGTTAATCCACGCTGATGTGATTAAGCTGAATCCAGACTTGCCAAAGACCAAGGCAACTTTAGGGAACGCGCGCGCCATTGCCACGATCATTTTGGTCGCTCCAAATGCCGAACAGTTTCTCGACAATCTGCGCCAAAGAATTGGATCTAACGGTGGTGTTTCAGCGTGGAATGGCAAGCTTGTTGCAAGGCTGATTGCGAATGACGGACTGAATTTGAAAAGAACGATTGTTTCAGCATTATCTGTGTTGGCCAGCCCAATAGAGATGCCTAAAACTTGGGCTGTTTGAGGAATATTTATGCAACTGACACCGCGTGAAAAAGATAAGCTGCTCGTTGCCATGGCCGCCATCGTTGCCCGCAAAAGGCTGGAGCGTGGTGTGAAGCTCAATCATCCTGAAGCAATTGCCCTGATCACTGATTTCGTTGTTGAAGGTGCCCGTGACGGGAGAAGCGTTGCCGATCTGATGGAAAATGCCGCCTATGTCGTGAGCAAAGCGCAAGTGATGCCGGGCATCGCCGAAATGATCCATGATATCCAAGTCGAAGCTACATTCCCTGACGGTACTAAGCTTGTCACCGTCCATCACCCCATTCGCTGAGAGGCCAACATGATCCCAGGTGAAGTCATAACCAAAGCGGGCGACATTGAACTCAATGTTGGCGCAAAAACCATAACGCTCGAAGTCGCCAACACGGGCGACAGGCCCATTCAAGTCGGCTCCCACTATCATTTTTTCGAAACCAACGACGCCTTGCGTTTTGATCGCGCCCAGGCACGGGGCATGCGACTTGATATTGCTGCAGGCACTGCCGTACGCTTTGAGCCGGGGCAAAGGCGCGAAGTGACCCTTGTGCCGCTTTTGGGTGCACGCAAAGTCTATGGCTTTCAACAAAAAATAATGGGCGCACTTTAAAAATGGCAAGAATTTCTCGCTCCACTTACGCTCAAATGTATGGCCCCACGGTTGGTGATAAAGTGCGGCTGGCCGACACTGAACTTTTCATCGAGGTGGAAAAAGATTTCACCGTCTATGGTGAGGAAGTGAAATTCGGCGGCGGCAAAGTGATCCGCGATGGCATGGGCCAATCCCAAGCCACGCGTGCCCAAGGTGCCATGGATACGGTGATTACCAACGCACTGATTGTTGACCATTCCGGCGTTTACAAAGCCGATGTGGGATTGAAAGAAGGCCGGATTGCCGCAATTGGCAAGGCGGGCAACCCAGACACGCAGCCGGGTGTCACCATCATCATCGGGCCATCCACCGAGATCATCGCTGGCGAAGGCAAAATCCTCACGGCGGGCGGCATTGACAGCCACATCCATTTCATTGCCCCACAACAAATTGAAGAAGCGCTCTATTCCGGCATCACCACCATGTTAGGCGGTGGCACCGGCCCAGCCCATGGCACACTGGCCACCACCTGCACAGGCGCATGGCACACCGAACGTATGATCGAAGCGGCGGATGCCTTCCCGATGAATCTCGGTTTCATGGGCAAGGGCAATGCCTCGTTACCTGCTGCCATCGAAGAAATGATTTTGTCCGGTGTCTGCGGATTAAAACTGCATGAAGACTGGGGCACAACGCCTGCCGCCATTGATTGCTGTTTATCCGTTGCTGACAATTACGATGTGCAAGTGGCCATCCATACCGATACGCTGAATGAATCTGGATTTGTTGAAGCCTCCATAGCCGCTTTCAAAGGCCGCACCATTCACACCTTCCATACCGAAGGTGCAGGCGGCGGCCATGCGCCTGATATTATCAAAGTGGCCAGCCTGCCCAATGTGCTACCTTCATCCACAAATCCCACGCGGCCCTACACGATCAACACCATCGCCGAACATCTCGACATGTTGATGGTGTGCCATCATTTGTCTCCGCGCATTCCTGAAGACATCGCCTTTGCCGAAAGCCGCATCCGCAAGGAGACAATTGCAGCGGAAGATATTCTGCACGACATTGGTTGCTTCTCGATGATCTCGTCCGACAGTCAGGCCATGGGCCGAGTTGGTGAAGTGATCATCCGTTGTTGGCAGACCGCACACAAAATGAAAGTGCAGCGCGGCGAATTGATTGGTGACAAAGGTAACGACAACAACAGAGTGAAACGCTACATCGCCAAATATACGATCAATCCGGCCATCGCCCACGGCCTTTCGCATGAGGTAGGCTCAATCGAAATCGGCAAGCGCGCTGATCTGGTTTTGTGGTCGCCCGCGTTTTTTGGTGTGAAGCCGGAAATGGTGTTGCTCGGTGGCTCAATTGCAGCGGCACCGATGGGTGATCCCAACGCCTCGATCCCCACACCTCAACCCGTGCACTATCGCCCGATGTTTGCCAGCTTCGGAAAATTGCGCATCAATTCTTCAGTTACATTTGTATCGCAAGCATCAATCGACGCCGGGTTAGCAACGCGCTTAGGCACAGCTAAAAAAATGGCGGCCGTAAAAAACACCCGCGGCGGAATTTCCAAAGCCTCAATGATCCACAACAGCGCCACACCCAAGATCGAGGTCAATCCCGAAACCTATGAAGTGCGCGCCGATGGCGAATTGCTGGTCTGCGAACCCGCAACCAGCCTGCCGATGACGCAGCGCTATTTCCTGTTTTGATGATGATTGGTCTAATCTCATCATTCCCTCTCTCGCCGTTATGCCAGCGAAGGCTGGCATCCAGCTTTTGTTCAAGCGCGGAAGGAAGAAAGCGGGACCCCAGCCTTCGCTGGGGTGACGGAATTGGGTTGGAAATTTATGAGTCAAACTGCTGGACTCTCCCATGACTATTCGCGGTATCAAACATATTCGGCTGAGTGAAGCCCCGGGCCAAGCCACAGATGCCATTACGCTGGACGCGCAAGATCGACACATCAGACGCAGGCTGATCAAAACATCTGGTGGCAAAGATGTTCTCGTTGATCTGTCCCTCACAACTTATTTTGAAGATGGCGATCACCTTGAACTTGAAGATGGCACCTACCTTGAAATCTGCGCGGCTGAAGAAGACCTGTATGAAATAACGGGTGTAAGCCCCGCCCACATCGCGCAACTCGCTTGGCACATCGGCAACCGCCATTTGTCGGCACAAATTGAATGGAACCGAATTCTGATCAAACGAGATCATATTATTAAGGCGATGCTTCTTGGATTGCATGCCACAGTAGCTGACGTGCGCGATCAGTTTGAACCATTACACGGCGCCTATCATACCCATGGACATTAACGCCCAACAACTTCTGCTATTGCTCAATTGGATGTCACCCGCCTTCCCCATTGGCAGTTTTGCCTATTCACATGGGCTGGAATGGGCCATCGCCAATGAACTTGTCACCACGCAGGATGAAGTCGAACAATGGATTGCCGATCTGATCACCAGAGGTTCCGGTTGGAATGATGCGGTGCTGTTTGCGCAAATTTGGCAAGACGATGCACAAGAACTAAACGAGTTAGCGCTGGCTCTCGCTTCGTCGTCCGAACGCTATCTCGAAACCACACAATTGGGGAGAAGCTTTGCAATTGCTGCCGCGGTATTTACATCGGCAAAAATGCCCGTTGGAGATTTGGCTTATCCGATCGCTGCGGCTATCGCTTGCAGAAGTGCTGGACTGAGTCAGGAAATGGCACTGCTTGCTTTTCTACAAGGGTTTTCAGCAGCGTTGGTTTCGGTGGCCGTACGTCTCGTTCCGTTAGGCCAGACAGCGGGCCTGCATGTTTTGAAAAATCTGCTTCCCTTCATCTCAAAAACTGCAACGCGTGCCGCATCTGCAACGCTTGAGGATTTAGGCAGCTGCACATTGTTGGCCGATATCGCCGCGATGAAACACGAACACCTCCAACCAAGGATTTTCCGCACATGAGCACTTCTAATTCCCGGGGCCCATTGCGCGTTGGTATTGGTGGCCCGGTTGGTTCTGGCAAAACCACGCTCACCGAGAAGCTATGCAAAGCCATGCGTGATCAATATTCCATCGCCGTCATCACCAATGATATTTATACCAAGGAAGACGCGTTGATCCTCAACCGCCTTCAGGCCCTGCCTGAAGACCGCATCATGGGGGTTGAAACCGGCGGCTGCCCACACACCGCAATCCGCGAAGATGCGTCAATCAATCTTGCCGCCATCAGTGAAATGTCAAAGCGTCATCCTGATTTGGACGTGATCTTCATCGAGTCGGGTGGCGATAATTTGGCAGCCACTTTCTCTCCAGATCTGGCTGATCTCTCAATCTATATGATCTCGGTTTGCCAAGGCGAGAAGATCCCACGCAAGGGTGGGCCTGCTATTACGCGTTCGGATTTGCTGATCATCAACAAGACCGATCTTGCCCCGCATGTGATGGCTGATTTAAATGTGATGGAAAGCGATACCAAGGTCGCACGCGGCACTAGGCCTTATGTGTTCACCGATCTGCTGCGCCAAAAAGGGTTGAGCGACGTGATTTCTTACATTGAGGAGTTTGGTGGATTAAACCACCATTAAATTACACAACCTTCAACATCGCATCCTGCCGCTTTCGCAACTCAACAATCTTGGCAGATGTATCAATTGCGATATTGTCATAGGTTAACAATTCACCCTTCTTGATGGGCTTGGTCACCTTGCCATTCTCGATCAGACCGCACGGCACAGCATGCGCCATCACCGCCTCGCCCACAATCATGATCCAGGCGCGATAGGTATATTCGCCAATCGCATCCAGTCTTTCGCCAACGCTCAAATCTTTCTTGGCCACCGCGCAGACTTCCGATGTCGGCACATCGCGCGGCTGCATATCAGGCACGCCATATAGAACCGCGCGGGCACAAGACAGTGGCACCTCAAGCGATGTCAAATGATAAGGCCGGAAGAAACGGTAATATGGCCCCGCCCCCAATTTCAGATCATTCATGCGCTCGCGCACCCGTGGGTGAGACATTTCAGCGATGACGAACACGCCGGGTGCCACACCTTTGCCGACCGAAAAATCAACCACACCTTTACGCGAAAGAATGCCCCCATCGGCAACGGGGCAGAGAACATGTTCAAGCTGCTCAAGCGTTGCGGCTGGCCCATGCATCCCCGCCCTATCCGGCACCAAACCAGTGGCATTGGAAATGGCCGCCATTTCGACCATGGTTTTAGAGCCATCAACGAATTCCACCAGCATCCGCACATTCATATTCCGGCGCTTGGCTTCCTCGGCATATTCATCAGGTGTGGCACCTATGTTTAGCGGATTATTCTTGCCCTTGCCCGCCGCCACAATGGGATAGCCAAGGCCAGTTACAAAATTCACCAACTCCATGCAGCTTGATGGTTCATCACCAGCACCCAAGCTATAAACCACACCAAGCCGCGCCGCCTCGCGCTTCAAATATGCGCCGATGCAAACATCAGCTTCGACATTCATCATGACGAGATGTTTGCCATGCTCCATCGCCTCCAATCCGATTTCCGCACCAACAGCAGGGCGGCCTGTGGCATCAATCACCACATCGATTTGGGAATCAGTACACACCAATTTCCAATCTTGAGTAATCGCCGTTTTGCCGCGCGAAATGGCATCTGAAACGGCACTGGCTGTCGAAACAACCGCGTGCGAGCCTTCGCCCTTACCCGCAATAACCATGGCTTTTTCTGCATTGCTGATTTTGCGATCGGCAATGGCGGCAACAGTAATGCCGTGCATCTGTTCACATTGCGTTACAATATCGGTGCCCATCTCGCCAGAGCCGATGAGGCCAATGCGAATTGGCTTTCCGGTTTTCTCAAATCGCCGCGCCAAATCAGCCGCCAAGCCATGGGCAGGCACTTGCGCGAAAAGAGCGGATACAGATTTATGCGACATGACTAATTTTCACTCTTAAAAAAACCCTCCCCCATGAAGGGAGAGGGCCATTATCTTTTCAATTCAATTAAGGCTTATGCGCCTTCTACACCTTTGACAAACCAGTCAATGACTGCCAAATCCTTGTCTTCCATCTTGGCGCCCTTAGCCACTTTTTCGGCCCCAGACTGATCAGCAATCGGGCCAGCGAACACATCATAGCTGCCATCTTTCCAGCCAGCCTGAATCTTATCTGCAGCAGCAGCCACATCCTTCGGCAGTGAAGCATTATAAGGCGAGATCACCACTGTGCCTTCCTTGAAACCCCACCATGTGTCGGTGGATTTCCACGAGCCATCCAGAGCAGCCTTGGCGCGCGAAGTGTAATAAGGGCCCCAGATATCTTCAATGGCGGTGAGGTGCGCATGTGGTGCAAACTTTGACATATCAGCACCTTGGCCGAAACCAAAAATGCCCTTCTGTTCGCAAACCTGCAATGTGGCAGGGCTGTCTGTATGCGCAGTGATCACATCACAACCGAGATTTGCCAATGTTTCTGTGGCAGCAGCTTCCTTGGCGGGATCGAACCATGAATCGATCATCACCATCTTCACTTTAACCTTGGGGTTTACAGCTTGGGCAGCGAGTGTAAAGGCGTTGATGCCCAACACAACTTCAGGAACCTTGAATGAACCGAGATAGCCGATTGTTCCGGTTTTTGTCATCAAGCCCGCAATCGTGCCGAGAACCGAGCGGCCTTCATGGAAGCGCGAATTATAGGTTGAAAGATTGTCGGCGCGCTTATAGCCGGTGCAATGCTCGAACTTGATGTCAGGAAATTCCTTGGCCAGTTGCACCGTCTGATCCATATAGCCATAGGATGTCGTGAAAATCAGCTTGTGGCCTTGTTGAGCCAAATCGCGCAGCACGGGAAGGGCGGAAGCATCTTCCTTCACGTTTTCAACATAGTCGGCCACTACTTGGCCACCCAGTGCTTCAACCATGGCCTTGCGGCCCTTTTCGTGGGCCCATGTCCAGCCAAAGTCACCAATTGGGCCCAAATAGATAAAACCAACTTTTAAGGGATCAGCAGCCATGGCGCGGCCGCCGATATAAGGCATGGCAATCGCAGCAGCGCTGGCCTTAATCAAATTGCGTCTATTTATAATCGTCATCTTCACATTCTCCTTGTTAAACACGGTCTAGTCACTCGGCATAAATGGCTTGCCAAGACAGGCGGGCGCTTCGCTTCCCGTGCGTTCACGCGCTGAAATAACAGCCAATACAAATACCGCCATTAGATAGGGCATGGAAGCCCAAAACTGCGACGGCAAAAAGGAAAATCCTGAAGCCTTCGCATAAAGCTCCAAGGTCATGAGGATGCCAAAGAAATAGGCACCAGTCAAAAGCCGACCCGGCTTCCAGCCCGCAAAAACCACAAGCGCCAGCGCAATCCAGCCGCGCCCCGCCGTCATTTGCTCAGCCCACATTGGCGTGATCACCATGGAAAAATAACTGCCTGCTATGCCAGACATGGCTCCACCAAAAGCGATGGCCGCATAACGAATGCCAATCACCGAATAGCCGATCGAGTGCGCCGAAAGATCATTCTCACCAACCGCGCGCAAAACCAACCCGGCCCGCGTGCGTTTCAAAAACCACGACACAATAAACACCATGATCAAAGCAAAATATACCAAGGGGCTATGACCGAAAATCAACCGACCAATCGGATGATGTGCAAGCGCGTAAGGGAATATGCTCGAAAAAGGCGGAACAATAATCCCAACAAACCCGGCGCCAATCAGAGTCGAAAGGCCAATGCCAAAGATCGCCAGCGCCAATCCTGTCGCCACCTGGTTGGACCCGAATGTCAAAACCAAAACCCCAAACACCAGCGAAGCCGCCGCACCCGCGATAGCCGCCGCCAACATGCCAAGCCATGGATTAAAAGTAGTGAAAGTCACGGCAAATCCAGTCACCGCACCAATCAACATCATGCCTTCAACGCCGAGATTGAGCACACCACTTTTCTCAACAACCAGTTCGCCAGTCGCCGCCAAAAGAATCGGCGTTGAAATGCCGATAATGGTGACCAATGCGGAGATGATCATATCAAGGGTCATGCCGCAACTCCTGCGACTTTGGTGTCGCGTTGAATACGCAACCTATAGCGAACCAAAACATCGCCCGCCAGAATGAGGAACAACATCAGGGCCTGAAAAATCCCGCCAGCGGCACTGGGCACATGCACAACAGTTTGTGCCACTTGGCCACCAACCGACGTAATCGCCAAAACAAATCCGGCAATGAAAATGCCGATGGGATGCAGCCGCCCCAAAAACGAAACAATAATCGCTGTAAACCCATAACCCGATGGGAAGCCCAGATTGATCTGACCCAACTGGCTGGTGGCTTCCAGAATGCCGGCCAGCCCCGCCATGCCGCCGCTGATCAGCAATGTAGACCATACCGTCCGCGCCGCATTAAATCCGCCATAGCGCGCCGCATGCGGTGCCGCCCCGCTGACGCGCACATCAAACCCATAAATCGAACGCTTCATCACAATCCAAAAGACCAGCGTGAGCACAGCCGCAAAAATCAATCCCGGTGGAATATAAGTGCCAGCAATCGCGCGCGGCAAAATCTGCGCTTCGGTAAACGCGGCCGTCTGCGGAAAATTATGGCCCAGCGGATCTTTCCACGGACCGTCGATGAGATAGCTGAGCAGCTGCAGGGCCACATAGACCAGCATCAAGCTCGAAAGCACTTCGTTGACCTTAAAGCGCGTCTTCAAAATTGCCGGAATAAACGCCCACAGCGCACCGCCGACAATACCCGCCAGCAACATCAAAACCAAAATCCAATGACTCTCAACATGCGGCGTAAGATAGGCCACCCATGCGCCCGCAAGCGCGCCAACAATATATTGCCCCTCGGCCCCAATGTTCCAAACCTTGGCTTGATTGCCCAAGGAAAGGCCAAGTGCAATGATGATTAAAGGTGCCGCTTTCGTCGCCACATCCTGCCACTTGTAGGATGCTAAAATCGGCGTGAAGAAGAACTCTTTAATCGTGCGCTGCCCGTCATAGCCCAGCGCGTCAAACAACAAAGCCCCGATGACCATGGTCAATATAACAGCCGCAATGGGCGTGGCTGCCTGCATAAATTTGCTGGGCTCTGGTCGCTTCTCAAAGCGAATGCGCATGTTGAGCCTCCGTCACTTTTGCTGATGAAGCAGGATCGCCATGCACCCCACCCATCAACAACCCGATCTCTTCAATTGAAACTTCGCCAACTTTCATCGCGTCGGACAAGCGCCCCAGATTGATCACCGACATCGTATCGCAAAGGCTCAACAGCTCATCCAAATCCTGTGAAATCACCACAATGGCCGAACCTTTGGCCGCAAGATCAACAATCGCCTGCCGGATCGCTGCTGCCGCACCCGCGTCAACGCCCCAAGTTGGCTGGCTTACAATTAAAACTTCGGGCGCCTGCAAAATCTCTCGGCCCATAATGAATTTCTGCAAATTGCCGCCGGAAAGCGAACCAGCCAGCGCCGCTGGCCCTTGGGCCTTCACCTTGAAACTGTCGATAACCTGCCCCGCATAGTCGCGGGTCTTTGTGCCATCGACCATCCCCCTTGTGGTGAGCCCTTTGCGTTGGCGGGCGGTCAGCAGAGCATTATCCGACAGACTAAACTCTCCCACAGCAGCATGGCCATTGCGTTCCTCCGGCACGGTGCAAAGCCCCTGCTCCCGTCGTGCACTTGGCCCCAAATCGCCCAGCGGTTTACCCTCGAGCAAAACGGCTCCGGCATCAACACTCAAAAACTCGCCGCCCAAAACCTCCAGCAATTCATTTTGGCCATTGCCAGCAACGCCAGCGATTCCAAAAATCTCACCCGCCTGCACCGCAAAGTGAATATCCGTCAGCGCCATGCCAAAATCGCCGCGCTTTGGCATGTTCAATTTACGCACTTCAAATTTTGCCGCACCAAATATGCGCCCCTCGGCTTTGCTAATTTCCTTTAAGTTGGCCCCGATCATCAGTTCCGCCATGGCGCGCGATGTCTTGGTGCGCGGATCGCAAGTCACAACAACTTTGCCGCCGCGCAATATCGTGGCAGTTTCACATAGAGCTACGATCTCATGAAGTTTGTGTGAAATATAGAGAATGGAACATCCACCTGCCGCCAGCTTGCGCAAAGTTTCAAACAGCTGATCCACTTCCTGCGGTGTGAGCACCGAAGTTGGCTCGTCCATGATCAACAGTTTTGGACTGAGCAATAGGGCCCGCACAATCTCAATGCGTTGACGTTCACCGACGCTCAACGTCGAAACCACGCGCTGCGGATCAAGCTTCAAACCATACTGATCCAGCACTTTGAGAATTTCCGTTTCCAGATCGCGTTGCGAAATTTTCGCGTCCAAACCGAGTGCTATATTCTCCAACACCGTCAATGCATCAAACAATGAGAAATGCTGAAACACCATGCCAATGCCAAGTTTGCGTGCCGCCTTAGGGTTGGTGACGCGCATGGCCTCGCCGTTCCAAATGATCTCGCCTTGATCAGGCTGCATGATGCCATAGATCATTTTGACGAGGGTGGATTTGCCTGCGCCATTTTCGCCGAGCAGTGCGTGAATCTCGCCTGCCGCCACCTGAACGCTGACGTTATCATTCGCCAAAACACCCGGGAACTGTTTTGAAATTCCTTTGAGTTCCAGCCGCAAGGGCTTTTCCGCCGCCATCCGTTTTTCCACACAATCCCCGGTAAATGGCTTTTCGCCACATTTTGCAGCACTATGACACAATGAGAAAGGCTGGCAAGTGAAGCCTGTTAAAAACTTGGGCAGAATTCATGGAAACTGGATTTCTGCACAATTTTTGATAGGGTGCCCCAAAATTCGTCAAGGAAATGCACATGAAAAAGCCACCTCGCCTATTGGATCAAAATCTGCTCCGCCTCGCATTTGACGTGGCCAAACGGGCCCGTGAGGCTGGCGATCATCCATTCGGTTCCATTTTAACAGATGCCGCAGGCAATATGCTGATGGAGCAGGGCAATGGCTATAGTTCTGAAGGTGGTGATCGCACCGCTCATGCCGAACGCCTGCTCGCATCGCGCGCTGCAAAGAAATATGACGTGGAGTTTCTGCAATCCTGCACCCTTTATACATCAGCTGAACCTTGCGCCATGTGTTCTGGCGCGATCTATTGGGCTGGCATTGGCCGTGTAGTTTTTGGCCAAACTGAGAAAGCCTTGAAGGCTCAAACCGGCGATCATGAGGAAAACCCAACCCTTGATCTACCCTGCCATGTCATCTTCGAAGCTGGCCAACGAGAAACCGAGATCGTCGGGCCGATGCTGGAAGATGAAGCCGCAAAATTGCAAGATGATTTCTGGGCGACGCGAAAAAAATAAAACTTGTCGAAGTGCTTTTTGATGTGTTGGTATCAATCAAAACGAGGTGAGACATGCTAACTGAAACCGATAAGAAATTCCTCCGCATCGCTTATGACGAAGCCAAGGCGGGCTTTGACGAAGGCGGCTGCCCGATCGGCTCAGTTTTAGCGCGTGGCGAAAAACTCGTGTCGCAAGGTCGTAACCAACGTGTGCAGGGTGGCGACCCCATCGCCCATGGCGAGATGGACGCACTTCGCAAAGCCGGCCGCCAAAAAACCTATCGCGACACCACACTTTATACGTCCTTAAGCCCCTGCATGATGTGCACCGGCACAATCATCCAATTCGGCATTCCCCGTGTGGTGGTCGGAGAAAACAAGACTTTTGGCGGCAATGAAGAATTCCTCCGTTCAAGGGGCGTCGAAGTGATCATTGCGGATGATGCAGACTGCACAGCTTTGATGACCCGTTTCATCAAAGAAAAGCCAGAGCTTTGGGCCGAGGATATCGCAGAATAAACTTTTATCTTTTACAAAAGATAAAAGTATGTTATTGGTATTCAAATTCATCCTGTGGAAGCCTATTTGAATGCCAAAAATACTCCCTGTTGATCCGGAGGCCATGCGCCGCCCGGGCAATCTCCATTTCCCCGACATTCCACTACATGCCTATTCTCGCACGCTAAAAGAAGAACGCGCCACGCGTGGCGATAAAGCTCTGATTGAAGTTCTGCGCCACATGATGATTGTGCGCGAATTTGAAACTATGCTCGGCTCGTTTAAGGCCAAGGGTTCCTACCAGTCGATTACATACAACTATAAGGGCCCTGCCCATCTTTCGGTTGGACAGGAAGCGGCAGCCGTGGGTGCAGCATTGGCGTTATCGCCCGGCGACTATATATTCGGCAGCCATCGCAGCCATGGCGAATTTATTGCGAAAGGTCTATCGGCCATTGCCGCTTTGGAGCCGAGCAAACTTCAATCCATCATGGAAACCCATGGCGGCGGCAAGCTGATGCGCACCGTAGAACAACACCTTCCATCACAAACCGCAAAAGGCTTGGCTGAGAATTATTTGCTGTTCGGCCTGCTCGCCGAAATCTTTATGAAGGCCAATGGTTTCAATGGCGGCATGGGCGGCTCCATGCATGCCTTCTTTACCCCCTTTGGTGCTTACCCAAACAACGCCATCGTCGGTGCATCTGCCGGCATCGCCACAGGTGCGGCATTGCGCATGAAGCTGGCACGGACGGGCGGCATTGCCGTGGCCTTAAGCGGTGATGGCTCAACGGGCTGCGGCCCTGTATTTGAGGCCATGAATTTCGCTTCCATGGCGCAGTATAAAACACTGTGGACCGACGCACAAAAAGGCGGTCTTCCTGTGTTGTTCTGCTTCAATAATAATTTCTATGCCATGGGTGGGCAGACAATTGGCGAAACCATGGGGTGGGACCGCCTTTCGCGCATTGGAGCGGCAATCAATCCGGAAGCGATGCATGCCGAAACTGTCGATGGGCAAAACCCCCTTGCTGTTGCCGATGCCGTGGCACGCAAACGCGAATTGCTTTTGAAGGGTGATGGCCCTGCTCTGCTCGATATTGAATGCTATCGCACTGTTGGCCACTCCACCACAGATGCTAATGTTTATCGCAGCAAAGAAGAAATGGCAGAATGGGAAAAATATGACGCCATCGTTTCCTATAGCGCGAAGTTAATTGAGGCCGGAATTCTTGATGAATCTGCGGTTCAAACTATGAAAAATAATGTGATAGCCGCTATCGCCGCTGTCACAACTGCTGCTGTAAATCCGATCATCGCACCGCCAGTGAACGTCGTCGCTGATCCAACGCTAATTGGCAAATTGATGTTCTGCAATGAAGAAATTGACATTCCAAAAGGGGAAACCAAGCTCTTGGCCCAGCCCGAAACCGTAACGCGCATTCGCCAAGATGCAAAAAAATCACGTTACGGCCGAAGCCCCGAAGGCGAAAAACTTTCGGCCATGCGCGCTATCACCATGCGCGATGCTTTGTTCGAACCCATTCTGCATCACATGGTGCACGATGAAAGTTTGATTGCCTATGGCGAGGAATGCCGCGAATGGGGTGGCGCATTTGGTGTGTATCGCGGGCTGTCGGACATCATTCCTTATGAACGCCTGTTCAACTCACCCATCTCTGAAGCAGCAATTGTTGCAACAGCCGTGGGCCACGCCATGGCGGGCGGGCGCAGCTTGGTGGAATTGATGTATGGTGATTTCATTGGCCGCGCTGGTGATGAGGTGTTTAATCAAATGGCCAAATGGCATTCCATGTCGGCTGGTATTTTGAAATTGCCCATGGTGCTAAGGCTTTCAGTTGGAAGTAAATATGGCGCACAACATTCGCAGGATTGGACGGCGCTGGTCGCTCATATTCCGGGGTTGAAAGTTGTCTATCCGGCAACACCTTATGATGCCAAAGGCCTGATGGCTTCGGCCCTTTCAAGCAATGACCCCATTGTATTTTTTGAAAGCCAGCGCCTTTACGATACCGTTGAGACCTTCCAACAAGATGGCGTTCCGTCAGAATATTACCGTATCGCTTTAGGTGAACCCGACATCAAGCGCGCCGGAACTGATGTCACGATTCTAACGATCGGCCCTTCCCTCTATCCTGCAATGGCTGCCGCTGATCAGTTGCAAAAGAGCTATGGGTTATCGGCCGAAATTATCGACGCGCGCTCACTGGTTCCTTTCAACTATAATGTGTTGCTGGCATCCGTGCGCAAAACGGGGCATCTGGTTTTGGTTTCTGAAGCGTCCGAGCGCGGCAATTTCTCCAACACGATTGCAACAAATGTCACGCGTTTTGGGTTTAAATATTTGAAATCACCACCACGTGTTCTTGGCACACCCAACTGGATCGTGCCTGGCGCAGACATGGAAGCGACTTATTTCCCGCAAGCCGATGACATTATCCAAATTGTGACTTCCGAAATGTTTCCAGAAAAACATACAAACCAACTTGGTATTCGAAATTGGGATGATTTGGAATTGGCGCGCAAAGCGTTATGATTTTTGAGAGGAACAGAAAAATGGAAACACTTGTGGTGATGCCGCAACTCGGCAATGAAATTGAAGAGGCACAAATTGATGGTTGGTTGAAATCAGCAGGTGATCATGTGAAAGCTGGTGAAGCGCTCTTGAGCGTCACGACACCAAAAGTGACGATCGAAATCGAAGCGCCCGTTTCTGGCACACTCAGCAAAATTATGTTCGAAGCGGATGATTTAGCTCCTGTCGGCGCTACGCTCGCCATCATTACCACTGCCTAGCTATTCAGAATGTCGCCGCAAGCACATTTCAAAACAATGGGTGGCACCGGTCCAGACTGTGTGCTGATCCATGGCTTTGCATCAGACCGCATGTCTTGGGCCGCCAACACCGTTGCTCTTATGGGTGTTGCGAGTGTGCACGCAGTTGATCTTCCTGCACATGGCGAGGCGAGCGCTGATGTCGGCGATGGATCGATTGATGCTTTAGCGAATAGCATTGCTGTCGCTCTCGAGGAAAATCAAATTAGCAAGACCCATATCATCGGCCATTCATTGGGCGGTGCCATCGCGTTGAAGCTTGCTGCGAAACATCCGGATATTATCGCCTCGTTGACTTTGATCGCCCCGGTGGGGCTAGGTTCTGGCTTGGATTATTATTTTTTGAGAGGCATCACGAACAACAGCGATCATGATGCTACACTTGTTCTTTTACACCAACTTGTTGTCAAACCACATTTGATCAACAAGCTCGTGGTGAAGCGCTTGCTTGATCAACTTGCAAAACCTGAAATCCGAAAGAGCTGGTCAAAGATTATTGATCAACTGCAAAGTGTGGCGGAATTTGACGTTCCCGGGACGCTAAAATCACTTCCACACAGTCTACCAAAACTGGTTATCTGGGGTGACGGGGATCACATCAATCCGCTTTGTTTTGCGCGTCTAGAAGAGTTTGGATTAAAGCCAACGATCATCGCCGAAACTGGGCACATTCCACATATCGAAAAGGCTGATCCGTTCAATCGACTTGCAACAAGTTTTCTTTCCAGCCTTGATCATTGAGTTATGAAATGACAAAACTAAAACGCACTGCCCAATCCACTTTCACCGACGACACATCAATGCGTCTGCGCGCCGCATGGCTTTATCACGGACAAGACCTCACACAAAATGAAGTCGCAGAACGATTGGGCATAGGTCGCAGCACCACGATCAGACTTTTGGAAGAAGCCAAAAAACGCGGCGAAGTGCGCATCTGGATTGAAGAAGGTGTATCTGAACTCGTCGAACTTGCCCTCAAACTTGAGACGGCATTTGACCTTGATGAAGTCATCGTCGTGCCAGCCTCTAACACAGCCGACCAAACAGCAAAGTCAGTCGGTCTGGCGCTTGGCAAGTTTTTGTCAGAAACCATCAGCGACAATATGACGATCGGAGTCGGTTGGGGCCGCACGCTGACATCTTCACTCGCAAGCTTTCACCCAGCCCACCACACCGGCATAAAGGTCATGTCACTACTCGGCGGCTCAGTTGAAACGCATTTCGCAAATCCAGTTGAATTTGCCTGGCGCATTGCCAACACACTTGATGCCGAATGCTATCTTTTCCCGGCCCCGGTCTTTGTTGATTCCGCTGCAACAAAGGAGATGCTAATCAAGCATTGTGGTCTTGAGCCGATTTTTCAGATGGCACAGAAATTGGATTTGGCGATTGTAAGTGCTGGAGACATCAATACAGACTCAACATCATTGGTGCGCAATTTTATTTCTGCCCGTGAAAATGAAGAACTGCTCAAACTTGGTTGTGTTGGCGAAGTGATGTGTAACTTTCTTGATGCCCAGGGCAATCTGGTTGCCCACTCACTAAACGAACGCGTAATGTCAATTGGGCTGGATACGCTAAAATCTGCGACACATCTCGTCTTGGCCAGCGGCGGCGCATCCCGCGCCCAATCTATTTTTGCCGCAATCAAAAGCATCAACTGCAACACTTTGGTAACCGATGAGGCAGCCGCAATGAAATTGCTGAAAATGTCTTCAGCCAGCTAATATGCACGGCAGTTGAGTAACAAAAATCACCAGCAAATAAACCCTGCGTCTGCCACAACTGTTGTGCCCGTCATCAAGCTTGAAGCATCGGATGCCAGAAAATGTACTACTGAGGCAATCTCGTCTGGCTGACCCAAACGGCCCATCGGCGTGTCGCGTAACCAGGCCTTCATCGCGTCTTCCATACCTTCCAGTGAATGGATCATCGGGGTTTCGATATAGGTCGGGGCGACGGCATTCACCCGCACACCGCGTGCCGCCCACTCGACACCAAGCGATGCCGTCAAATGGTGCACCGCTGCTTTCGATGCATTGTAATATGACTGATTTTGCGGGCGGTTCACGATGATACCCGACATTGAACCGATATTGACAATACTGCCCTTGCCTTTGGCCAGCATTTGCTTTCCAAAGGCACGGCATCACCAGAATGTGCCATTATAATTGACGTTATTCACATCGAGCCAAAGCTCATCCGGCACGTCTTCCGCCCCTATGCCTGAGCGGGCGATGCCAGCACAATTGACCAAAATATCAATCGCGCCATGCTGTTTGGCCAGTTCATCAGCAACGCGGTTCACCTGATCCGTTGAGGTTACATCCATAATCACGGATTGGCCGCGATACCCGCGTGCTTCCAGTTGTGCTAATCCACTGGCGGCCACAGCGGGGTCTCGGTCTGCAATAATCACAAAAGCACCCGCTTCGGCCAATGCCTCGCCACAGCAAAGGCCAATGCCGCGCCCGCCGCCTGTCACCACTGCTTTGCGCCCGTTCAATTTGAATTTGTCGAGATACATGGTCGCTCCCCATTTTGTTTGAGCCTAGCAAACTTTGATTTTCAAACAAGTGGCGCGAGCGCGACTTTCACACTTGCAACTTTGTCCAGCCCCAGAGATAGTTGCGGCCATGTTTATCGGAATCGATATTGGAACTACTGCCACCAAAGCGATCATCATTGATAGCGATCAGAATTTAATCGCCAATGCATCATTCACCTATGAATATGTGAGTCGGAAGGCGGGTTATGCCGAGCAACAGCCACAACAGTGGATTGACGCAGTTCGCGATTGCCTCGGTCAACTCCGCAAAAAGAATGGCCAAGCTTTTGCCGCTGCTAAGCAAATTGGCTTTTCCGGCCAGATGCACTCGCTTGTCGCACTGGATGCCACACAAGTGCCTCTGAAACCAGCTGTTCTTTGGAACGACGCGCGCGGCCAGAATGAGGCTGATCAACTTGCAAAGCTTGTTCCCAATATTGAAGAACTAACCGGTGCTGCCGCCATGCCCAGCTTTACGGCAGCAAAACTTTTGTGGATGCGCCATAATGAACCGCAGCTTTTCGAAAAAATAAAGCACGTCATTCTGCCGAAAGATTTTGTCAGGCTGTGGCTAACGGGTGAACTGGCGACTGATCATTCCGATGCCGCTGGCACGCAACTCTACGACCAGCGAAACCGTGGCTGGAGCAACGCTGTTTTTTCAACAATCGGATTGGAAAAATCGGTTCTGCCTGCAATCGCCGAGGCTTGCAATCACTGTGGGGCGCTTCGTCCCGAAATTGCCTTAGAACTCGGATTGCCGAAAACCTGTGAAGTGGTAATTGGTGGTGCTGATACGGCGGCCGGAGCGCTGGGCTTGGGCTGTGTAACGCCGGGTGATAGTTTTATTTCCGTCGGTACAGGCTCAATTTTCGCCACCATCACCGATGGCTATCAGCCAACCACCAAAGGTTTTCTGCATAATTTTGCCAATTGCTTGCCCACCCAATGGTATCGCATGGGGGCAATGCTCAATGGTGCCAGTTGTTTGGCATGGGCTGCAAGATTGGTCGGCGCTGACGACATTGGGCAATTGCTAACGGCCGTCGAAGCCAATTACGCAGGCCCGTCTCGCGTCATGTTCATACCCTATTTGAATGGCGAACGCACCCCACACAACAATGCCGAACTGCGCGGTGCTCTGCTGGGCCTTGATAGCGCTTCTGGTAAACTTGATGTGGCTCAGGCCGTAATTGAGGGCGTTTCCTTTTCGTTAAAAGATGCCATGAACGCGCTGGGCCTTGATTCAAAAACAGCAGGCATCTCTGGAATTATCGGCGGCGGTGCGCGCAGCCAATTTTGGGTTGGCATATTAGCCACCATTCTCAATGTGCCACTTGCGAGGTACGCAGGTGCCGATCTTTGGCCAGCGCTTGGTGCCGCGCGCTTGGGGATGGCCTCGGGAAGTGCTAATCAGTTGGCTTCAGTAGCCAAAAAGCCCGGTATTGAAAGCGTGGCAAAACCAAACAACGACTTCGTTGAGGTCTATGCAGAGCGTTACCAGATTTACAAAAAGGCGCGCGAGGTCTCAATTGGTTTTGCCAAACTGAACAAGAAATCGAAATGAATAGACCTTATGACTACATCATCGTGGGTGGCGGTTCGGCAGCTTGTGTCGCAGCCTGGCGGCTAACAAGGGACACCAAGGCCAGCATTTTGCTACTTGAACGCGGCCCAGCAAAACCCTCATTTCTAACGTCCATGTTACTATCCATGCCGGCAGGCTGGATGAAAGCCATTAGCGGCAATGCCGTTGTCGAAATGCACAAACCCACGCCGCAAAAACACCTGAATGGTCGCGCCCCTGCCGTGGGCCAAGCCGCTGTTCTAGGTGGTGGAACTTCGGTCAATGCAATGGTCTATACCCGAGGCCAGGCTGAGGATTATGATCAGTGGGACAGGTTTCTCGGCCAAGGTTCGGGCTGGTCTTACAAAGATGTTTTGCCCCACTTCAAATCCATGGAAAACAACCAGCATATTCACGATGAGTGGCATGGCGGTGATGGCCGGCTTTATGTATCAAACAACGCCACAGCCTGCCCGATCACGAAAGATTATATCAGTGCAGTTCAGGCACTAGGCGTTCCATATAATCCGGATTTCAACGGAGCCAACCAGCGCGGCGTGGGCACCATGCAATATACCACTTTTCAAAAGCGGCGTTACAATGGCGTTGAGGCCTTCCTGAAACCGGCATTGCAAACGGGCCGCCTCACTATTCAAACGGGATGCACGGTTTCGCGGATCATCATCGAAAATGGGGCATGCAAAGGTGTTGCCTTTGTTGAAAATGGCCAAGAAAAAACGATGTATGCGGAACGCGAAGTGTTGCTTGCCGCAGGTTGCTACAACACGCCAAAGCTGCTGATGCTATCTGGTATAGGCCCGGTAAAACATCTGCACGAATTGGGCATAGACGTGCGGCTTGACATGCCCGGCATCGGCGAAAATTTGCAAGATCACCACGAGGTGCCCATTGTTGCCGCCACTAACGGACATTTCGGCTACTATGGCGAAGACAAGGGCCTTCGAGCTTTGTGGAACGGAATACAATATGTGGCCTTGCGCAAAGGCCCCGTCACCAGCACTGGCGTAGAGGCCTGCGCCTATGTCGATCCAGATGGCGGCGACCGACCGACGATTAAAATGTATTGTGTTCCAACGGTTTATCTCGATGGTGATATCAAAGGCGTGAAATCACAGGATGGTGTAACCCTCAATGCCTGCTTGCTGAGACCAAAATCGCGGGGCACAGTTCGATTGGCCTCAACTAACCCTTTTGACAAACCAATTGTGGACAATAACTATTTAGCCGAGCCAGACGATTTACGACTTGAAATTTCAGGTTTGCACTATGCCCGCGAAATCCTTCTTTCTTATCCAATCGCATCTCGCATATCGCATGAAATTCTTCCGGGGAAAAATGTAACGAGCGATGAGGATCTGGCCGCTCATTGCAAGCGCACTGTAAAAACCAATTGGCACCCTGTTGGCACCTGCCGCATGGGTGCCGATAACGACGCGATGGCAGTGCTCGATCCGAAATTGCGCCTGCGAGGGATAACAGGTCTTCGCGTCATCGATGCTTCGGCCATGCCGTTCATTCCGTCAGGCAACACGAACGCACCAACAATGATGCTGACCAATCGCGCAATGTCATTTCTCATTGATGAAATGAACTAGTCAAGGCGTAACACTGCGTAAACCTAATATCGCTCGCGCCTGCTGCCAATTCGCCACTGAGCGATTGTGTTTGTGGCAAATCTCAACAGCACGTTTCACCAGCGCCGCATTTGAAGGTGCCAGTGAGTTTTTGTCTAACCGCACATTGTCTTCCATACCAGTGCGCGTGTGACCACCTTTGGTGATAGCCCATTCATTGATCGTGAGTTGCGCCGCGCCGATGCCTGCGGCGCACCATTTTGCATCAGGGGCCAAGCGCTTCAAGGTTTCAATATAGAAATCGAAAACCTTTTCATCAGCTGGCATGGCATTTTTCACACCCATCACAAACTGCACATAGAACGGACTCTTCAGCCGACCATCTGCGGCCACGCGTGTAGCCTGAACAATATGCGATAAATCAAAAGCCTCAATCTCGGGCTTCACCTTATATTTCAACATCTCAGAGGCTAACCAGTCTACAAGATCAGGTGGGTTTTCATAAACGCGTGTCGGGAAATTATTTGACCCAACTGAGAGCGACGCCATATCAGGTCTCAACGGTAACATGCCACCACGCGCTTGCCCTGAACCTGACCTGCCGCCCGTTGAAAGTTGCACAATCATGCCCGGGCAATGTTTTGCTAAACCCACCTTGAGGCACGCAAAACGCTCAGGATCAGACGTCGGCTTGCCCACATCATCACGCCCATGACAATATCACGCACATGACAATGCGCGATCATTGCACCAGCCTCAAAAGCCTCCTGCGTACTTTCAATCTGCTCTGCAATCGTGATCGGCACAGCCGGGTTATTTTCCTTCATCGGCAATGAACCAGTAATAGCAACGCAGATGATGCAAGGATTAATCATGAATGGGCTTTCCATCTTTGAAGCTAACTTGAACTATGCAGCGGAGGCCTGCGAATGCTCAATACGCCTAGAATGCGCAATGCCGACCATCACCTTGAACTTGGTGGCACTCAACCGTTGCGGCAAAATCACAGGCAGCACAAGGATCGAACTTGTGACCATTACAGATTAGAAGTGCAAAAAACCTCATTTTTTGCACTCTCGGATAGTTACGTGAGAAAACAAGAACAAAAAAAGATGTCAGGAGACAGAACAAGACTGTCATTGCTCGCGTAAAAATCTCATGCCAATTCCTCTGATTTCATAACTCCTGCAACCAATGAGTCTTCCGGGAAAGCAACGATAAATTTACCTCAATTCGTAAAATTACGGAAACTTTACAAACATTTTTAGTATTCGGCGCAATTAAGTATGCAGTTGATATGTGCAAGCTAAATTGTACACACCTATTCGGTCTAATGGACACAGACTTTGTAGCCGTGAAATGGCTTCTGTTGGTTTCACGGATTGTTCGTTGTCGATTGAGTTTGCCGGATCAATACGTTGGAGATCCTGAGTATGCTTAGAAATCCAATTCAGAACGACATTGGTGCACAAGACTCCAGCACCGCTGCTGCGCTCGCAAAACTGGCAAAGATCTCGCAAGAATTGTCGGAACAGGATTATCGAACCAAGATCACCGAGCTCGCGGCACAGGCGCTGCGCCATGAGACTGCTTTAGACAAAATTTCGCAGGGTGTTTGTTTTTTTGATGGCGAACAGCGCTTGATCCTCAGCAACCGCCGCTACGCGGAAATCTACCGGCTACAGCCGGAGGATGTCAGTCCCGGCACAACCTTGCGTTTGATTACCGAACGCCGTGCCGTTGTTGGAACCGTCCCCATGGCCACCGACGACTATCTCACGTGGTGCGCTTCAATCAATTCCGGCACCGAAGCAAAGACCTGGACTGCCGAACTCAAAAATGGCAGGACGATTCGCATCTGTCATCAGCCAATGCCTGATGGTGGCTGGGTGGCAACCCATGAAGACATTACCGAAATCAATGCCAAACGTGCGACGGTAAACGAGCGCATTTCGCTTCAAACCTTAATCGACTGGGTGCCTGATTATCTCTGGGTCAAAGACACCGAGAGTCGCTTCGTGGTTGCTAACAGAGCCCTCGCTGCCGATTGCGGACGACCCAGTCCGAGTGACCTGATCGGTCTGAGCGATCTAGATTTCCACGCTCCGGAGCGCGCACGGGAATTTAAGGCAGCTGAGCAGGAAATCCTGCGCAGTGGTCAGGCAATGATCGACAAGGAAGAGTTCGTCGTTGATGCAATGGGCACGGGTAAGTGGCTCCTATCGACGAAGGTGCCTTTGCGCAATGAACGCGATGAAATCTTCGGTTTGGTCGGCATCGCCCGTGATATTACTGAGCGCAAAAAAGCAGATCACCTGCGCGGTGGGCAGGCACTGATCCTTGAGATGATCGCGATGAGTGCGCGCCTCGAAGATGTGCTTGAGCATCTGGCACTCCTCGTCGAAGGTCAGTTGACGGGTATAACCTGCTCAATACTGATGCTCGACAATGACGGAATTCACTTGCGCCATGGAGCAGCACCAAACCTGCCAGAGGCCTATAAAAAAGCCATTGACGGCGTCAGCATCGGTCCCAACGTAGGATCGTGTGGCACTGCGGTCTACCGCAAAGAGGCCGTCATCGTCGCGGATATTGAAAACGATCATTTGTGGAAAGATTATCGCGAATTGGCGATGAGTCATGGCTATCGGTCATGCTGGTCGACACCCATTTTATCGTATCAGGGCACGGTTCTCGGGACTTTTGCGATGTATTCAACAACAGTCCGCGAGCCGACTGCGGCTGAAACAGCAATCATTAATGTCACCACGCGCATTGCTGGCATCGCAATCGAACGCAAGAAGGCTGAAGACCGCATTCACTTTATGGCCAATCATGATGCGCTCACCGGGCTACCCAATCGCACCTTGCTCAAAGATCGCCTTTCGCAGGCAGTTTTGTATACGCAGCGCCATGACAGATGGGTGACAGTCGTATTTATCGATCTGGATAATTTCAAGATTGTCAACGATAGTCTGGGTCATAATGCTGGCGATATACTTTTGAAAACCGTCGCCAGCCGGATGACCAGTTGCGTGCGGGCGTCCGATACTGTGGTGCGTCTTGGTGGTGATGAATTCGTCATTCTGCTTCTCGATCAGCCAAAGAGCGCGGATATGATTTCCGTAACTTTGCAAAAAATCAGGGCCGCGATTGCAGCGCCAATTCATATCGAGGGACACGATCTCAAAGTGACGTCCAGCATCGGAATTGCAAATTATCCCAACGACGGAACGGATGCCGATACTCTGCTGGCCAATGCCGATGCGGCAATGTACCGTGCCAAGGAAATGGGGCGGGACAATTTCCAATTTTACACGCCCGAGCTCAATATCAAGGTTCATGAAAAATTTTTATTGCAGGAAGAATTGCGAAACGCGGTCGCACGCTCCGAATTTGTCCTGTTGTATCAGCCGCAGGTTGACCTTCGAACCGGGAAAATCTTTGCGGTCGAAGCGCTGGTACGCTGGATGCACCCTACACAAGGCATGGTCTCGCCAGTGAAATTCATTCCCGTTGCCGAAGAAACTGGATTGATTGTGCCAATCGGCGACTGGGTCCTGCGCGAAGCATGTCGACAAAACAAGGCATGGCAGGATGCCGGCCTGCCACACATGAATGTTTGCGTGAACGTTTCACCACGGCAATTCAAGGAAAAGGACTTGGTCGACCGTGTTATCCATGCATTGCAGGAAAGCCGATTGGACGCCAAATATCTTGAATTAGAACTGACCGAAAGGCTTATCATGCAGGATGTCGAACGGGCGGTTAAGACGATGGAGGAATTAGAAGCTCTTGGCGTTCAGATCTCGATTGATGATTTCGGAACCGGTTATTCCAGCCTCA
>JAYVXY010000263.1:0-10002 GCA_043784785.1 Aestuariivirga sp.
GCCACTTCGTTCAGCAGCCAATCCACCAGAGTTTTAAGTCCATGCTTGCGTGTTTTCACATGTGGATAGACCGCAAGATAATCATGCGCCAATGGCACCAACGAACCTTCGTCAGCAATCAATTTGCCTGCTTGGAGATCGGCCAAGGCAAGGTGCCATTGCCCCAAGGCAACCCCCAATCCATGCCGCGCAAAATCTATGGCCAGTCGTGACATTCCCACACGGTGGCCTTTGATCATATCAATCTTGCGGTCAACCGCATAAAGACCGCACCACTCATTCCAGCTCGGCAACGATGCAAAATTCGGCCCCCAGGACGTGTGAATGAAAAATGGGTCGGGCAATTCATTAATCGGTTGCCGCAAAAAATCCGGTGCAAAGATCGGAACAAGATGATCACGAAACAGCGGGATCGTCTTTAAGTCTGGGTAGGGATGTGATCCATAGCAAAGCCGCAGATCAATCTCCTGTGCGGCAAAATCAACCGGGTCTTCTTCAACACGAAGGTCAATCAAGACTTCAGGAAAACTCGTTGCAAACTTGGCAAACTTCGGCACAAACCAACATTCCGCCAATGAAGCCACCACGCTTACGACCAGCTTATTGCGCGTGCTGCCTGATTTAACCCGTTCCGTCAGTGTCGCAATATCTTCAAGGGCTGGCGTGCTGCCAGCATAAATTATCTGCCCAGCATCGGTCAAAACAATGCGGTTGTTGAGCCTTATGAAAAGCGTTCGCCCCAGAAATTCCTCCAAATGACGAACTTGCATGCTGATTGCTGCGGGCGTCACATTCAGCTCGCGCGCTGCTGCCACATAGCTGCCCGATCGTGCAGCAGCTTCGAATGCTTTGAGAGCGTTAAGAGGCGGTAAATTCAAACGATAGTCTCCTGAATAAGAAAAACTAATGGAGAATAACATTTTACGGTGTTGTGACCTAGATAAAAAAGGTTCATTTCAATCGAAACGAGGAAATCACATGCGACATATTCTTGATCTTGAAAATTATCCACTGGATAGGCCGGGCTCAAATCAGTGGCTGGCCCTCGTCAAAAAGTGCCAAGCCGATCTCGCTCAAGACGGCATGTTTAACCTCGAAGGCTTTGTGAAACCCGAAGCCCTCACCAGAGCTGTGAATGAATTACAGCCCGTTATCGATACGCTCGCCTTTGTCCACAAGCGCCACCACAACATCTATTTCAAGAAAGAAATCCCGGGGCTTGCTGCTGATCATCCCGCATTGGCAATGACAGAAACCATAAACCACACTGTGTGTTATGACCAAATCCCGAATTCCATTCCGGCATGGATTTATGAGTGGCCACCTTTCATCGTATTTTTGGCTTTTGCCATGCAGAAGGACACCTTGTTCCCGATGCGTGATCCGCTGGCCCGTGTCAATGTGATGGCCTACCGCGATGGTGAACAGCTTAACTGGCATTTTGATCGCAGTGAATTCACCACAACATTATTGCTGCAAGCTCCAGAAGAGGGTGGCGATTTTGTCTATCGCTCAGACCTGCGCAACGATACTGATCCAAATTATGAAGGCGTGGCCAAACTTCTGCGCGGCGAAGATGAGCAGGTGAAAACATTAAAGCTCTCAGCTGGAACACTCAACGTCTTCCGCGGCAAAAACACCGCTCACAAAGTCTCGACCATCAAAGGCAAACGCGAACGCATCATCGCCGTGTTTTCATATTTTGACAGGCCAGGCGTGGTGTTTTCGAAAGAGGATCAGTTGGGCTTTTATGGCCGCGCGGTTTGAGCCAATTGCCTGAACCAATTTCGTGATGGAACCTCGATCCAGCGATAGGTGAGTGCCGATATTGCAACGAGTGTTACAAGCAATACAACAACCCAAATATCGCCCTGCCATTGGTTTAAGCCCAACATATCCACCACATTATCTTCGCGCTGAAATTTTGTTATGAGCCGGAAACCAAACTCAACATCGGCATATTTTGCAGAGTCAACCAGCAGCATTTCAACCAGCAAATGAACCATATAGATCGAGTAAGACAACGCTCCCAAAATCAAAAACCCACGGCTCTTGAGTAAGCTGGAAACTGGTCCCCTCTCAGCTGCAAAGACCAAAACAACAATTGCAAAAACCAGTGGTGCCAAAATCGAATAATTGCTTTGCCAAACTGCGGCGACAAACAAGATCGTAAACACAACGCACATCACTTCCAGCACAAAGGCGAGGCGCTCATCGAATTCAAATGCGTTCAGCCTGTTCCAAACTGCATAGGTCAAAACACCAATGGCGAATCCCGCCAAACAACGCGCCATGCCATAATCATAAGTCACATTCATGCCATGCGCGCTTTTGAAAAATATCAGTGTTAGCGAAACACAAGCGGCAAGAATTAAAATGACGTTCAATTTTCTTGGCCACCAAGTCGCAATGAAAGCGAAGAGCAAACACGTCCAAAATTCTGTAGCAATGCTCCAACCCGGCGTGTTCCAAGTGAGAAAATCATAAATGCCGAAACTCTGGAATAAAAACAGATTGGCAAACACCGTATCGACCGATTTTCGTGGGGCAACAAATGCTCCGCTCCAACCATCAGTGATTTCAAGCGCAAAAAACGCAATCAACATCACAAAATACAGCGGATAAAGCCGGCCAAAGCGCAGCAGCATGAATTTGGTCACACCGAAGCCGTTGCCCAGTCGCGCCTGATAATTCGCGGCAATTACAAAGCCTGAAAGCACAAAAAAGAAATCAACGAACAGATAGGTATCATTAAAAAATGGCATGTCTTTCAAGTGACTGAACGCTTCAAAATGCAAAAGCGCCACCATCAATGCGCAAATGCCGCGCCAGCTATCAAGCACTTCGAATCGGTGAGGAGGCATTTCCATGCCCCCTCTATATCACCTAGCTGCGCATTTTCTCGCCCTTGGGGTCAAACAATGGCTCATGATTGATGCGAGCTTTCTTCATCTCGCCAATGAGTTCAATCTCAAACTCATCATCACCCACCAGTTCCTTGGGCACATAGCCTTGTGCCATCGACTTGTTCAAATAATGCGCAAAACCGCCAGAGGTAACCCAGCCCACAACCTTGCCCTTATGCCAAATCGGTTCATCGCCCAGAACATCAGCATCGCTTGCCTCAACCACAAATGAAACGCGGCGCAGCTTGCCGCCGGTGCGCTTTTCTTCCATCGCGGCTTCGCGGCCGATAAAATCATTCTTGGTCAAATCAATAAACCGCTCCATGCCCGCTTCGAAGCCGCCATAAATCGGGCGAAGTTCACGGAACCAGGTGGGGAAGTTTTTCTCTAGCCGCATCGTCAATAAGGCACGCATGCCGAAATTGACAATGCCATGCTCCGCACCTGCCTTCATGATCGCATGATAAAGCCTGCGCTGATATTCGGGCCGCACCCAGATTTCAAACCCGAGATCGCCCGTATAAGTCACACGGTTGATGAGCGCCGGGGTGTTGCCAATATCCATGGAGCGGTGGTCCATAAATTTGAAGGCCGCATTGGAAACATCGGCATCCGTCAACGCCTGCAACACAGCGCGAGATTTCGGCCCGGCAATTGAAAGGCCAACCAAGTTCATATCCAAACGGTCAATCACCACACTGCCGTCAGAGGGCAAATGCTGTTCAAACCAGCGCATATGATATTTCTGTGCTTGTGATGAACCCCACATATAAAAAAGTTCGTCGCCAGCCTTGGCAATGGTGAAATCACCAATCAATTTGCCTTGTGGGTTCAACATTGGTGTTAACACAATGCGCCCCAGCTTCGGCATTTTGTTGGTCATCATGCGTGAAAGAAAGGCTTCTGCGCCCGCACCCTTGAAGGCATATTTGGCAAAATTTGCAATCTCGGTCACGCCCACGCCATTGCGCGTGCCCAGCACTTCGGCCTTCACATGGGCAAAATCATTGGAGCGACGGAACGAGAAAATATCCTTGGGCTCCACACCCTTGGGCGCAAACCACAGCGGGGTTTCCAAGCCCCAGCTATCACCCATCACAGCACCCTGCGCGATCATCGTGTCATAAAGTGCAGTGGTTTGATGCGGCCGCGCACCCGGCAGTTCTTCATTGGGGAACTTGATCGAGAATCGGCGCGAATAATTCTCGCGCACTTTTTCATTGGTATAGGCGCGCGTCGCCCATTCGCCAAAGCGCGCAATATCCATGGCCCACACATCAAAGCCCGGATCGCCATTCACCATCCATTGCGAAAGGGCCAGGCCAACGCCACCACCCTGGCTGAAACCTGCCATAACGCCGCAAGCACACCAGAAATTCTTAACACCCTGCACCGGCCCCACCAACGGGTTGCCATCTGGCGTAAATGTAAACGGTCCATTGATAACGCGCTTAATGCCGGCCTTGGCCAGTGACGGAAAATGCTTGTAACCCAATTCCAAATTCGGCGCGATCCGGTCTAAATCCGGCTGCAACAATTCGCGGCCAAATTCCCACGGTGTTTGCTTAGGCTGCCAAGGCTTGCATTCCTGCTCATAGGTGCCCAGCACCAGGCCAGATCGTTCCTGGCGCATGTAAATTTCAGATTTGAAATCGATGATGTGCGGCAATTCATGGCCGCGCTCTTTGTTGAAGGCTACGACCTCTGGCATCTCATCGGTCACCAGATACATATGCTCCATCGCCAATACGGGAAGCTCAATCCCCACCATGCGCCCCACTTCGCGCGCCCATAACCCACCGCAATTCACCACATGCTCAGCATGGATGTTGCCCTTCTCAGTGATCACATCCCAAGAGCCGTCAGCGCGATGTTGTAATTCGGTCACCCGCGTGCCTTGATAAATCTCGGCCCCGCCAATGCGGGCCGATTTGGCATAGGCATGGGTTGTGCCTTCAGGATCAAGATTGCCATCGGCCGCATCCAGCATCGCACCCACAAAATACTTCTCTTCCAGAAGCGGGTTCAACTTCTTGGCTTCGGCCATTGAAAGCATTTCGGTTTCAAGGCCCAGATAGCGCGCCCTGGCATGAGCCATTTTCAGCCATTCCATGCGCTCGTGCGTATCGGCCAAAATCAAGCCGCCGGAACGGTGAAGCCCGCAGGCTTGGCCGGAAATCTTTTCCAACTCGTCGTAAAGCCCAATGGTATAGCCCTGAAGCTTGGCCACATTCGGATCACCGTTCAGGGTGTGAAACCCGCCAGCCGCGTGCCAAGTGGAACCAGAGGTGAGAATATCGCGCTCAACCAGCACCACATCTTTCCAGCCTGCCTTGGTGAGATGATAGAGCACCGAACACCCCACAACACCACCACCAATAACCACCACCTGCGCCGAAGTTTTCATCGAATTTCCCTGTGAGCCTGCTGTTTTCTTATACCATTGATAGACGAGCCTGCGCCCGCATCGCAATTGTTTTCGGGGTGAGATTAATTCAACTTAAGTGCTTTCAACCTCTCATTAACCAATCTCAGTCGTTGTTTAACTACCAACTGCACCAATTCTTAACTGCCGCCCCCCTAAATTGGGCGTTAGTAAGTATGCGTAAGGTGGAGCCTAAACCAATGACAATGCGTAATCGCCGGGCCAACGACCAGCCAGCGCCGTTATTGTCAATTGTTGTGCCTATGTACAATGAGGAAGAGGGCACAGACTTGTTCTTCAACCGCCTGACCCCGGTTTTGGAAAAAATCACCGCTGATTATGAAATCGTCTGCGTCGATGATGGCAGTTCTGATCGCACCATGTTCAGCCTCATGCAGCATCACGCCCGCGATCCGCGCATCAAGGTTTTGAGCCTCTCGCGCAATTTCGGGAAGGACACGGCCTTGTCAGCCGGTCTTGATTATTGCCGCGGCCAAGCCGTGGTTCCCATTGATGCGGATTTGCAGGACCCGCCAGAACTTATCGGCCGCATGGTTGAGAAGTGGCGCGAAGGTTATGATGTGGTCTATGCCCGCCGTGGCTTCCGTGACACCGATGATGCCACCAAGCGCATGACCGCTGGATTATTTTACCGCATCCACAACTGGATCGCTGAGGTGCGGATTCCAGACAATACCGGCGATTTCCGTTTGATGGATCGCCGCGTGGTCGAAGCCGTAAAACACATGCCCGAAAAAACCCGCTTCATGAAAGGCATGTTCGCCTGGGTTGGTTTTAAGCAAGTAGGCCTTGAATATCGCCGTGAAGCCCGCGCTGCGGGAACAACCAAGTGGCGTTATTGGAAGCTGTGGAATTTCGCCATTGATGGCATCACCGGTTCATCCACCGTGCCTTTGCGCATCTGGACTTATTTTGGTGGAGCACTTGGCCTGTTCGCAACATTCTACGCCGTGTGGCTGGTCGTGCGCACCATGATTTTTGGTGTGGATGTGCCGGGCTATGCATCGATGATGAGTGCGGTTCTGTTCTTGGGCTCGCTCAACATCATGGCCACAGGAATTTTGGGTGAATATGTGGGGCGCATCTATTCAGAAGTGCGCAATCGCCCGCTCTATTTGGTTCGCGAAACCCGCGGGCTTGATTTTCAAGGGGATAATGAAACATGGAACGAACAGTCTATCACCGCCTCGATCAACTCGAGGGTCAACACTGGTGGTTCAGCGCGCGCCGCAAGATCCTAAAAAACGTCATCACACAATTCGCACCTAAAAAGGCTGATCTGCGGGTGATGGAAGCGGGCTGCGGCACTGGCGGCAATTTGCAGATGTTATCGTCATTTGGAAAGCTTGAGGCATTTGAGCTTGACGAAGAAGCGCGCCTCATTGCCAAGGGCAAGCTGCCCATGGATATCAAGAGCGGCATGTTGCCAGACCATATTCCCTATAAGCCTGAAAGCTTTGATGTGGTCGTCGCCTTTGACGTGATCGAACATGTCGAGCATGACGTGGAAAGTCTGGCCAGTTTGGGCCGCCAATTGGCCCCCGGCGGTCGTTTGGTCATGACCGTTCCAGCCATGCCCTGGCTGTGGAGCAAGCATGATGAAACCCATCATCATTATCGCCGCTACACCAGCGCCAGCTTGAATGCAGCACTGGTGAAAGCCGGCCTGAAACCAGTTCGCATCAGCTATTTCAACACACTGTTGTTCCCGCTGATTGCCGGTTTGCGTCTTGCTCGCAAAGCCTTTGGCATTACGGAAATGGCTGACGATGCCATGCCTTCACCAGCAGTAAACAGCATTCTCAAATCCATCTTTGGTTTTGAAAGCAATTGGGTGGGCCGCGTGTCAATGCCGGTTGGCGTATCGCTTTTGGCGGTCGCCCAGCGCGCATAATGCACGGGCTTCTTAAACAAGCCGCAAAGTTTGCAACAATCGGAGCAGGGGCCACGGCATTGCATGTGGCATCGGCCTTGTTGTTCAACAGCTATGCTGGCTTCTCGGCACTTCAAGCAAATTTCCTGGCTTTTCTGGTGGCTTCCGCCTTCACCTTTTGTGGCAATTATTATTGGACGTTTTCCCAAACCGGAAAAATCGTGGCAACCATTCCGCGGTTCGTGGTTCTCAGCAGCGGCTGCTTTGCCATCAATCAAGCTATCGTTTATGTGGTCACCAGCTTGGCTCATCTGCCCTTATGGGTCGCCATGCTCCCCGTAGTTGCGGTCATCCCGGCGTTCAGTTTCTGGGCCAGCAAAACCAAAGTTTTCATAAGCCCGAATCCGCAAAACTGAGTTATTGTTTGCGCCATGCACCGCCTCTTATTCCTTGGGTCAATCGCAGCTCTCTTTGCTGTTCAAACTTATTTGCGCTTCCAGTCTGACATCATTCAAGACTGCGCCTGGTTTCTCTATGTCGCCGAACAACTCCTCAACGGCAAAGCTCTCTACACCGATATAATTGAAGTGAACCCGCCGCTTGGCATGTGGCTGGTTGTGCCGATCGTTTGGGCCGCCAAACAATTGGCCATCAATTCCGTTGCCGCAACTTACACAACATTGTTGCTGGCAAGTGTTGGAACACTCGGCCTTTGTAATCGCTATCTTCGAAAAGGCAGCAATCTCAACCCGCTCATGCGCATGGCGTTCATATTCTGCCTTGCTCTATGCCTGTTGTTTTTTCCAGCCGCCTTCTTTGCCGAGCGTGAACATTTTATTGTAATGCTATTTCTGCCTTGGCTTTTTCTTCGTCTCATTCCAAATCAGCAGACCCAAGTGGTGCCGACATGGGAAAGACTGTTCGTCGGCGTTTTGGCCAGCATCGCAATTTGTATAAAGCCACAAAGCATCGCAGCGCCAATTCTCGTCGAATTGGTTCTGTTTCTGCGCAGCCGTAGGCCGACCACGCCAATCGCTCCTGAAAATCTATCCGCCATCGCCACTGCTCTCATCTACGTATTGGCAGTCGTGATCTTCACGCCCAAATTCCTGTCCGAAATGCTGGCTCTGGGTGCCAAGGCCTATGTGCCGTTCTATGGCTACCCAGCTTACATCATCGCCCTGAATGCCCGTTGGACGGTGATCGCCTTGCTCATCGCCACGGTGATCAGATTGCGGTTAAAAGCGCTCAACACCGATACGCGCTTGGCTGATGTTCTCTTCGCAGCTGCCATCGGTTTCACAGTTTCCTATTTCGTGCAGATGAAAGGCTTCACCTATCAAATCATGCCGGCCAACATGCTAAGCTGGTTGGCATGTGCAGCAGGTGCTGCAATGCTCTGGCAAACCGAACGCAAGATGTCGGTCCATATCGCCGCCGCAATTGGCATTGGCGCATTGGTCTTGGGCGATGTGCCACAAACCTATGTCAACACCTACTCAACCGTCAGCAGACTGCTGGCCAATAATGCGCCAAACGCAAAATCGATCTTCATTGCCTCAACACGGTTGGACGATGGTTTTCCGTTTGTGCAAAAGCACAATCTAAGCTGGGCCTCCAGGCTGCCCACGCAATGGCTGGCCCCCTATGTTGCTTCGAAATGGCAAAGCGGCGCGCTGCCGCAAGATGAATTGATCGCCAAGACTTTGGATTGGACAATCACTGATCTCATCACCCTGAAACCAGACATTATCATGATCGACCAAAGCCATGATCAAGCCTATGTGCCCGGCGGCAAATTTGACTATGTGAAATTCTGGCAGAATGATCCGCGCTTTCAAAATTTCTGGGCGCAATATGAATATCGCGAAACCGCGCGCGAGCTTGCGGTTTATACCTTGCTCCCAAAATAAAACGGCCCCGCAAAAGCGAGGCCGCAAAATCACATCGCGAATAAAACTTAGATCGTGTCTTTAACTTCCTTGGCAGCGCGGAAGGCCAGCTTCTTTGAAGCCTTGATCTTGATTTGCTCGCCAGTCAGCGGGTTGCGTCCAAGACGGGCAGGGCGCTTCTTCACTTGGAAAATACCAAGACCAGTGATGCGTACCTTGTGGCCCTTCTTTAGGTTCTTCACAACCAGTTCAACGAAATCACCAAGAAAAGCCGCAGAGGCCTTTTTCGACATTTCATGTGTCTCGGCCAACTCAGCCGCAATCTTGGTCAACGCAACAGTCAGTACTTTTTCATCGGCCATGGCAGTCTCCTTTTGGTGGCGAATCACGAATATCCAAAAACTACAGCAGTGCGGCGCGCAAGAAAACCCTTATTTTCATTACCTATTTTAAAGTCAAAATCAAAATAGCTTTTAAAACACAGGGTTTAATATTCGTTAACCGACTGTCACAAAAAGAAACAAGTAGTTTCAATGACTTACAATCATCGAACAAAGTCCAGATGGTTCTTGAGAGTGATTTTACCCATGCCATGTTTGGCCACCAGCAAATCAAGATTGGCCTGCCTTGCCCCACGATTTTCATCGCCCGACATATTATGCGGATGAACCCGGATCGCCGCCGCCACGTGATTTGATCGTGAAATTCGATAATCGGCATTGGCCACGCGCAAATACCAATCCCAGTCCCAGTAATAGGGCAGAGCCTCATCAAACATACCAAGCATCTTATGCAGGTCGCAGCGATAGCACACTGTTGAGATCAGAATTGTATTATCAACCATCAAAGAACTCTTGTCCGCCTGGCGCGAAAACAAGCGCTTGC
>JAYVXY010000264.1:0-28177 GCA_043784785.1 Aestuariivirga sp.
TCGAGCAATAGAACCACTGGGTTGCAGGCCAAAGCGATAGCAAGTCCGGCCCGAGCCAGTTCACCTCCTGAAAGCTGAGCTGGAAGCGATGTCGCCCGCTTTGCAATACCAATGCGATCAAGTATATTATCTGAATTGGACGGCCTGCTATTCGTCGCGAGGGAACGGGCCAAAGCTATATTTTCAGCAACGGTCAAGTGGGAGATAAGATTATCCTTCTGCCGCATGATCCCCAAATACGCGGCCCGCAATCTCGTCTTGTTGATTTCTGGTTGGCGCGACATGACTTGTTGCATGACGCGTACAGTGCCGCCATCAGGGTCGTCTAATCCAGCAAGGCAATGAAGCAATGTTGATTTTCCACTGCCAGATGGGCCGACGAGGACTATCATTTCACCTTCGCGCACCGTGACATCAACACCACGCAAGGCCTTGACCTCTTCTTCGCCCGTATGAAAAAATCGGTAAAGTTCCTGGGCTTCAACTAGGTTCATTTCAATTCCACTTGAAGCTTGATGAAATCAGCCGCCATTGATCAACATTGTCTGCACCTTTTGGGGCGGAAAGCTGCAATACGACCAATTTACCGTTCCTGACAAAGTAGAAACGCTCATTTTCTTCCCGAACTTTCTTGTTGGTCACATCATTTGGTTCGGAATTTGAATCATAAGCAATCTTGACGACCTTGCCAGACTTGAGAACCACCTCCTCTATCTTGTTGATCTGCACGGCGTGACCGTTCTTTTCAAGATCAGGAACAAGTGCAGATTTTGCGTAAGCTAAATCGACAGGCATATCGCTTGCGCCAAACGTCAATGAAATATGATTGTATTTGTCGTTGAAAACGGCGCCGTCTTTTCCGTCTTTACGGCTCCAACCTTCGGGCACTTTAATTGAAAAACCCATGGTTGACTTAAAGGTGATAAAAGCTTGGCTGTCGGGAATGTCACCCGGTGGTGAAACCTCGGCTGCAACAGGCGCTTCTGCCGCTGCCGCCAACGCCATGTTGGCTAACTGAAAATTGCCCACCAAAGCAATCAATGTCATCGCAATCAAAGATTTCTTCATTTCGACCTCCTGCACATTTATCGAATGTGTGCATTCGGTAACGAAAATAATCAGCCATTGTTCCCTGAACGTGTCGATGACCTTACTAATATGTATGATATCGACTTAAAACAGCGAACTGAGCGGAATCGATAAATGCGCCGAAAATTACTCCGGCCACCGCCAAGATAGAACGCTATACAATTTTGTAATCAGGCTGCAATATAGGCCGAAGGCCTGAACCCATAATCTATGCCATTGAGCAATTGCTGATAGCGACAGCTTCCACCTGACGCCCAAATGGTCAATACTAGTGACATGAAAATACTCTTGATCGAAGATGATGAACAGATGGCTGACTTCATTGTCCGCGGCCTGAAGGAACATGGCCATGTCACGGATCACGCCACTAATGGTAAAGACGGATTGTTCCTCGCGGTTGGTGAAAAATATGACGTGATGATTATCGACCGTATGCTTCCGTCTGTGGATGGCCTAACCATTATCAAAATGTTGCGATCAACCGAAAATAACGTGCCGGCCCTTTTGCTCACGACCATGGGTGGCATTGACGACCGCGTTGAAGGGCTTGAAGCTGGGGCCGACGACTATTTGGTCAAACCATTCGCTTTTGCCGAACTTCTGGCCAGACTGGGCGCACTGACGAGGCGTCCGCCCATCAATAATATCCAAACCAAGCTTGGCCTGGGCGAACTCGAAATGGATCTTCTAAAAAGGGAAGTAAAGCGCGCAGGAAAACCAATTGACCTCTTGCCACAAGAGTTCAAATTATTGGAGTTTCTGATACGCAGCGAAGGCCGCGTGGTCACGCGCACGATGTTGCTCGAAAGTGTGTGGGATTTTCACTTCGATCCAAAAACCACTGTCGTTGAAACTCACATGAGCAGGTTGAGAAGTAAAGTGGATCGTGGTTTTGAATTTGAAATGATTAAGACCTTGCGCGGTGTGGGGTATCGCCTCCTTGCAAATCCTTAGGCTTTTCCGAACAGGGAGTTTCAGGCTTGCGGCCCTATGTGCCACAGTTTTCGCGGTGTGCTTTGGCGTGTTCATTCTGGTTTCATACTTCGCCACGACCAAAGCATTACAAGACCAACTGCGCACAAAAATTTCAGATGACCTCAATGCCTTTGTCACAGAAGCGACGACAGACGGCATCGACACTGTGGTTCAAGATATTCGCGAACGCTTGGCTGGCAAACATCCAAATGTTGATTATTATTTTGTAGCAGACAGACTGGGGCAACGGGTTGTCGGCAACCTCACAACGGTTGAAATCCAAACCGCCTTGCAGAAGATAGTGATTTCGCCCGATAGCGATTCTGGCGCTACCGCAACCGATGAAGATCATGAAATCTGGGGACAGGGCCAGAAAGTGCCAGATGGTTCATTCATTTTTGTAGGCCAAGACGCCTATAAAATGCTGTCCGCTCAAGAATCCATGATCAATTCATTCATTTGGTCAGTGAGTCTGGCAATCATATTGGCAGTTGCCGCCGGACTGTTTTTAAGCCGACGCTTTCTCAGTCGGATTGATGCCATTAATAAAACAAGCCAATCTATTGTCGATGGCAAACTTGCAAGTCGAATGCCTATGAGCGGTACGAACGACGAATTCGACCGGCTTTCCGCCAATCTAAACCACTTGCTCGACAACAACCAAAGCCTGCTTGAGAGTTTGAAAGACATCAGCACTAACATTGCCCATGATCTCCGCAGTCCACTCAGTAGGTTAAGGCAGCGTCTAGAATACGCACAGGAAAAGGCCAAGACCACAAGGGAATTTCGTCGCTTCAATGAAGAGGCGATCGCAGACGCAAATCAGATACTGGCGACATTCGCTGCCCTACTACGGATTGCTCAAATTGAATCTGGTAGCCGTATATCAGCATTTGCGAAGTTTAATCTGAGCTCAGTTTTTGAGCGCGTTGCCGGCGCTTATCAAGCCGTGGCAGAAGATTCAGGAAAATCACTGATGACAGAGATCACACCTGATCTTGATGTCATTGGAGATTCTGAATTGTTGTTATTGCTCGTCGTGAACCTCGTTGAAAATGCTATTCGCCACACACCGGAAGGAACGCAAATCAAACTCACCTTGCGGCGTGAAGCAAACAAAGTTGTTGCTTCGGTCGCTGATTCTGGTGCCGGCATACCTGAAGAAATGCGACAAAAGGTTTTGGAGCGCTTCCACCGCCTTGATGAAAGTCGTTCAACGCCGGGCAATGGACTTGGATTGGCATTGGTTTCAGCAATTGCAAATCTGCACAAAACCAAAATCGATTTGGAAGACAGTAAGCCTGGACTTAACGCTATCTTCGTATTGCCAATCGCCTAAGCTTTGCCAAGCCATCCGGCCTTACAAATTTGTATGCAGCCTGAGAGAACCGCGTAAAACCTGAAGAGTTAAGCAGGCCGTAGTGGAAGGAATCTCTGATTCGTTCCGCATATTCGTCCACTACGGCCCAACGCCATTTCTAATCAGGAGTTTTCTGTGAACAAGTCAATCATCGCTGCTGCATTTCTTTCGACCATCACATTTGGTGTCTTTGTTTCTTCTGCTGGTGCTGCCGCACCTGTCCCTTGTGAGGACATGCTCAAGAAGCTGGAAGATACAATGAAGACTGCGAAGTTAAATGATGCTGACATAAAATCGGTCACAGACCTCAAGGCAAAAGCCGAAGAGCGTTGCAAATCTGAAGATGATCGTCGTTCAGATGATTTCGTCGACCAAGCTTTGAAATTGATCGTCAAAAAATAGTAACGCTCTTTCTTATCAGAAAGAAACAAGGTGAGGGGCACTCATCGACCAACGTGCGCCCCAATTGACCTCGTTCTCGCGCCAGGCGCTTGCCCCATCCTCCCCATTAAAGCCTCATCCTTGCCTGCATATCTACCATGGAGCCTCATATGACATCCGCAACATCCGATATCACCCAACCACAATATAACCGCGTACCAAAAGTCACGTTTGACTTCTGGCTCATCAAGCTCATGGCTGTGACGATGGGGGAAACGGCAGCGGATTATCTTTCAAGCAATTTAGGACTCGGGCTTCTCGGCACAGCCTCCTTGATGTCAGCCATCCTCGTCGTCGCACTCAATTTCCAATTTGCCCAGAAAAAATATGTGCCGACTTATTATTGGGCTGCTGTTGTACTGATAAGCGTTGTTGGAACGCTCATCACCGATTGTTTGATCGACATCTTTGGCATTCCGCTCATGGTCACCACAATTGCTTTTACGGTTGCTTTGGCATTTACTTTCTTGATTTGGCATAACCACCAGAAAACCCTATCAATCCACTCGATCTTCTCAACGCCTCGCGAAATATTCTACTGGCTCGCTGTGCTGTTCACATTCGCGTTGGGTACAGCCGCTGGCGATCTTGTGGCCGAACAATTTGGCTTGGGATATTTAACCACGGGGCTGCTATTTTGCGCGATTATCGCAGCGTTTGCCTTCGGTCACTATGTTTTGAAGCTGAACAGCATTCTGATGTTCTGGCTGGCTTACATCTTTACCCGGCCATTGGGTGCATCTTTTGGCGACCTGCTCTCGCAACCCAAAGACTATGGCGGCATGGGGCTTGGAACGATCATCACCAGCGTGATTTTCTTAGGCGCGATCATTGCAATAGTCGCCTATATGACGGTAACTCACGAGGGTGAAGAACAGGCACAATCAATTTCGTAGGCTTTATAGTACCCCAACGATTTGCCTGCGCCGAAACATCTTCTTCGGGCAGATATGGGGGCTCCCAGAAGCGTGACTGCTTTGGGAGCCGATTGATTTGAAGTTAGTGAACAGCCTTGACGGATGATGCCATCATCTTGCCATTCTTAGTTTCAAAAACGATCTTCACTTTTTCTCCAACCTTGAATGTTTCGGCTTCAAAGCCTTCGGTGAGTGTATAAACACCGCCATCAACAAGTGTGATGGCATCATTCTTGGAATCCACACTTTTGATAACACCACTGGCCGACATGTTTGCGGCAAATGCAGTCGTTGCAACAAAACAAGCGGCAGCCATCACTACCGAGAGATTGATTATCTTCATGTTATTTTCCATTTTCAGTCCCTGGAATTGATAGTTTATCGTTGTTCCGAGGCGGGACGTGTTTCCTTGGAAAGGCATGTATTGGATCATGAAGAAGTATATTTGGTGTTTTAAAAAAGTGCAGTTGGTGTCGGGAACCTTATATTTTTGAAAGGTTCCGAAACCACGAATAGCCAAACAGCCTATTTGCTTGGCTGTCGAGAGTCGCAATCAGATCGGCCAGATATTTCTTCATCTCATCTGGGGTCGCAGAAGGTTAGCATTTGTTGTCAAGTAAGATCACGCTCCAACTTGTCAACACCGTTCCAACAAAGACTGCGGACAAGGGCGGGTTCCGGCGGGCAACGAAGGCATTATTTTAAAGGGTTTTCGTGATACTGCGGGCTATAGCGAACCGGCCGCTGGTGATCCCTGCGGGAGTCGAACCCGCCTTTGCAACGTGAGAGGCTGCCGTCCTAACCGATAGACGAAGGGACCCTAGCCCCCAGCTATAGCCCCAGCGCCTTGAAATTAGCAACCGGCAATCAAGCCCAATTATCTACAACATTCCGCCGTCGCCCGTGATATAGAGCGCCCGCCATGTCCGAACCTTCACAACATCTCGAATTCACCGCCGCCAACAACGATCGCCTCGATAAGTTTCTGGCCTCAAGTCATGCAGAAATAAGCCGCGCCCGTTTTCAAAAATTGATTTTGGACGCTTGCGTCACAGTCGATGGCAAAGTCGCCGATGATGGCGGCATGAAGCTGAAGCCAGGCCAACATATTACGGTGAATGTGCCCGAAGCCGCTCCCGCCGAACCCAAGGCCGAGGCCATCGATCTTGATATTGTGTTTGAAGATAAACACCTCATCGTCATCAATAAACCCGCAGGCCTTGTGGTACACCCCGGCGCTGGCAATGAAAACGGCACATTGGTGAATGCCCTGATCGCCCATTGCGGCGCAAGTCTTTCGGGCATTGGCGGGGTCAAACGCCCTGGCATTGTGCACCGCTTGGATAAGGATACGTCCGGCCTTCTCGTCGTGGCCAAGAATGATAAGGCACACCAAGGCCTCTCCGAACAATTCGCTTCCCACGGCCGCGATGGCCGGATGGAGCGGGAATATCTGGCCTTCGTCTGGGGCAAGCCGGAACGCAGGCAAGGCACCATTGCCACCGGGTTGGATCGTTCTTCCAGCAACCGGCAGAAAATGGCCGTTTCCAATTCCGCCGCCGCACGCGAAGCCATTACGCATTATGAAAGCATCGAAGAATTCGGCAAACCGCCGATCGTTAGCCTCATTCGCTGCCAGCTCGAAACCGGCCGCACCCACCAGATCCGTGTGCATATGGCGCATATCGGCCATCCACTTTTGGGTGATGGCACCTATGGCGCAGGCTTCGCGACATCCAAAGTGAAGTTGAACGAAGCTGCCAGAAACAGCCTTAACTATCTGAGAGGACAGGCTTTACACGCCGCCGTGCTGGGCTTTGACCACCCGGTATCGGGAAAACATCTGCGCTTTGAAGCAAAATTACCCAAACCCTTGTCACAACTTCTCCATGATTTAAGGCTGCAATCCAATGGAACCAAAGCGCCGTAACAACATTTACTAATCTGTCACAACAAAAGTATCTTTTAATTTTGAAAACGCTTCCTATATCTGTTGAAGCGGGGCCGCCAGAAGACGGCCAAAAAGGAAGGAAAACATGGCTAAGTCTGTGAATTTACCAATGATTTCGGATGGCGAGGGCAGCCTCAACCGGTATTTGCAGGAAATCCGCAAATTCCCGATGTTGCAGCCTGAGGAAGAATATATGCTCGGCAAGAGCTGGAAAGAGCATGGCGACACCAAAGCTGCCCATAAGCTCATCACCAGCCATCTTCGCTTGGTGGCCAAGATCGCCATGGGTTATCGCGGCTATGGCCTGCCAATTGGTGAAGTCATCCAGGAAGGCAACATCGGCCTGATGCAAGCTGTAAAGCGCTTTGAGCCCGATAAGGGCTTCAAACTGGCAACCTATGCCATGTGGTGGATCAAAGCCTCGATTCAGGAATTTGTCTTGCGCTCATGGTCGCTGGTGAAAATCGGCACCACCGCCAGCCAGAAAAAACTGTTCTTCAATCTGCGCCGCATGAAGAGCCGCATCCAGGCCTTGGAAGAAGGTGATTTGAAGCCGGATCAGGTGAAATATATCGCCAAAACCTTGGGTGTTGATGAGTCTGACGTTATTTCCATGAACCGCCGCATGAGTGGTGACACATCGCTCAATGCCCCCTTGCGCAACGATGCAGATGGTGAAGGCGAATGGCAGGATTTTCTGGTGGACAGCAAAGACAGCCAGGAAACCGTTTTGGTTGAAAGCCAGGAAAGCCAAATGCGCCACGGTTTGTTGGGTGAAGCTTTAAGCAAACTCAACGATCGCGAACGCCGCGTGATCGAAGCCCGTAAACTTCAAGATGAGCCTGCGACCCTTGATGACCTGTCAAAGGAATTCAATGTCAGCCGCGAACGCATCCGTCAAATCGAAGTGCGCGCATTCGAAAAACTGCAAAAGGCCGTGAAAAACGCCGCCCAAAAAGCCATGCTGCCAAAATCAACGCCGCTCTTGGCGGGAGCGAGTGCCTAGCCAGATCAATACAGCGTGCCGGTCTCTTGCGGCACGGCACGCTGCATATTTGTGACCACTTCCGGCCCCACAAAAATCTGATCGGCATAGATCTTGTCACCTTGCGCCACCACACCCGTGGCCAGCTTCAAATAATCGAGGCTGAGCAGCGTGTGGCGATGCGGGGAGCTGTTTACCCATTGCTCAAAAATCTTTTGCGCCGCCTTTGGGTCGTTCACATCAGCATGGCTCAAGCGCGCTGCATTTTCTCCCATGCTCGGCAGCACCATTGCTCCATCACGCAGGGCGGTCATACGTTCACCAAAATCTTGCCCCGTACTGGCACTGTGCCCCATATAATTGTGGGCCATCATATCCATCGCATGAGCCACGCTCGCATCATGGTTCGATCGATCAAACACCAAAGGGCCTAATCCCTTGGAATGCCGATATGCGTTGGCAAGCCGAAACAACTGCATTTCCAAATCATCGCGCTCAAGATGCGAACGCGCGGCCTGCTGGGCCATGCGCACCACCAAAGCGCGATAGGTCTCGCGGCCACTCGCGGGGGTCGCGAGGGTTACAACCAGAGACAACCCAACCAAAAGATTTTGTAGCAAAAGACAACGCGAAAAGCTCAATTGTAACCTCAATTGCATAAATATGCATCTATAACAGAAACTTGCAGAGCAAACTCCACGAATCACCCGCGACTCAGCTATTCTGCATCAAATTATGGAACAAGCAGAACCCATCGACATCGAACAATTGCGCAAACTCAATGCGCAATTGGAGAAAGATATTGCCCATTTGGTCCGCCATGATCAACTTACAGGGTTGATGAACCGGGGGGCATTCGTCTCCGAAGTCGATGAGATCATGTCTTCCACCGACTATGCCGTCACCAAAGGTGCAATGATCGAAATTGGCATTCACGGCATACCGCGCATAGCCGGATCGCTTGGACGTCACGTGGCTGATTATGTTATTTCAGCACTTGCCGCGCGTCTCAACCTGATGTGTGATCAAGACAGCCTCTGCTGCCGCTTGGACTATTGGAGTTTTGCAATTTTCATTCCGCAGATCAGCGATCCGCTAGAGGCATTGACCACGGCAAAATCCATTATCGAAGCATTGGGCAAACCGCTTGATTGGGTTGACCGCCGCCTGAAGGTTGAGTTGGGCGCTGGCGTGGCGCTCACCACTGAGGGTCAAAAAAACGCGATTGAACTTTTGGATCATGTCAGTCTGGCGCTTAAATCCGCAATTGACAAAAATGGTGTTGGATATAGTTTTTTCAATCCGGCCTTGGCCCAAGTTGCCAAGCGTAAATCGGACGTGTTGCAAGCTTTGCACGACTCAACTGAAAAGCAGCTTATTAAGTTATTCTATCAGCCGTTCTTCAACACCAAGACCGGAGAGCTTGCGGGCTTTGAAGCCTTAATGCGGATAGATCATCCCGAACTAGGTTCAATTTCGCCAGCCGAATTCATTCCGGTTGCAGAAGAGTCAGGTGCGATCACAAAACTCGGTGCCTGGGCCTTAGCCGAAGCGTGTCGTGAAGCAGCCTCGTGGCCAACTCACCTCACCGTTGCCGTCAACATTTCACCCGAGCAATTTTATAGCGGCACGTTGCTCACGGATGTTCATAACGCCTTGGAGCTTTCCAGTTTTCCCGCCTACCGCCTTGAACTTGAAATAACCGAAGGCACGATGCTGAAAGATTCAGAAATGGTGATGTCCCAGTTGAACGCATTGCGTGACATGGGCTGCGCCATTGTGCTGGATGATTTCGGAACCGGCTATTCCAGCCTCAGCTATCTTTGGAAATTTCCGTTTTCAAAATTGAAAGTTGACCGGTCATTTGTACAGGCGCTTGATGATACGCATTTGGTACGGGGCATGTTAAAGTCCATCATTGATCTATCTCGCAATCTCGGACTGAAAGTCACGGCAGAGGGCATTGAAACCCAACAACATATCTCTGTGCTGAGGGAGTTCAATTGCGATTTTATTCAGGGCTATCTAACTGGGAAACCCGCAAATGCAACCGAGATTGCAGCTATCATCTTGAAAAACTACGCTAGCCAATTGCGTGATTTCCCGCATAGTGTTTCTTCTCCAGATGGAACGCGTGACACCGCGCAAACCTCTTAAACAAGAGCGACAATTTTGAACCATCCAACACCGTCCCTGCGGGCTTTGCCAATCATTAAAGCCTACTCTCACATGCTACGCAGCATCTCTGGTCATTGGCGTGCCGCCCTGAAAGTGGCTTTGCCCTGGTTGGCGCTTCTCACATTATTGAATGTCTGGAGCCTCGGTTCTCAACCCTTAAGCCCTTCAGGCGAGCTGAATCTGAGTTGGATAGATTTGGTGGCACTGGTCATCGGCCTTGTGGCCACTTGCTCAATCGCTGTGTCTTGGCATCGGTTCATATTGATTGATGCGCCCCTCAGCTCCGTTTCCCCCTTCCGCATGGACCGTCTCGTCTGGGCCTATTTAGGGCGCAGCATATTGATTTATGCGTTATGCTTGATCCCACTTTTCGCAGTCATATTGTTTAAATTGAATATGATCGCCGTTATTTTCTTGCCGATTGTTTTGGCAATTTTCATTCAGCTGGCGGTCTTTGCCTGTCGCATGTCAATCAGCCTGCCCGCCGTGGCCGTCGAAAGACCTGCAATTGGTTTAAAGCAGGCGCTTGAAATTACCCGTGGAAACAACCTCAAAATACTGGGTCTCATGTGCCTCACCTATTTGGTACTGGCCTTGGCCCTGCTCACCTATCTCACAGTGGTCGGACTTTTAAGCGCTGTGCAACCGAACTTGGCATTGGTTGCGTCATTGGTTTTAGGCATTCCCGTTCAATTCTTTTCGGTGATGACGAACGCAACCCTGCTCACCTCGCTCTATGGCTTCTTCATTGAATACCGCGATTTTTAACGGGCTTGCAAATGGATCAATAAAGTGCCATATTGTGAAATATACAAACAAAGTGGCACAAAATGAATTTTCACAAGCACCCCGCCAATTACGCCTCGCCCTCATCAGATGACACCGCCTATTCGGGCTTTGCGGAGGCTAGTGTGCCGCACATTGATCGTGGCGTTGATGAATTGGCAAATGTTTGGCTCATTTTCCAACATGAAGTTGCTTCTGGTCGCCATACATCCTTGAATGCCAATCAATTGGCGGCCTGGACCAACCGGTTCAGCGCAGAAGAACTTGATGAATTGCTGATTCCGAAGCGGACTTTGGTGCGGCGGCGTGCCAACCAGGAAAACTTGTCGCCAGACGAGATGGATAAGGCCCTCAGATTGGCTCGGATTTCAACAGAGGCTGATCGCGTCTTCGGGGATGAAGAAACGGCCAGCCGCTGGTTACGCCAACCCCTGAATTCTTATGCTGGTCAAACGCCGCTTGAACTTTTGAAAACGGAAACCGGCGCTTTGATTGTGGCTGAAGTTCTGATGCAAATTGATCACGGCATTTTTGCGTAATTCAAATGCGGTTGTGGCGCATTTCGAATTATGCAGATTTATCAGGCATCGGCGGCTTGCAAGCCTCCGGCCGCTGGCACAACAAGGGCAAGCTGATTATCTATGCAGCAGAACACCCCGCCGGTGCAATGCTGGAAATGTTGGTTCACGTAAATTGGGCCACATTGCCAAAAACATTTCAACTGATAGCAATGGATGCAGCCGAGCCGACCACTGTAGACTCAACTGAACTCCCCCCAAACTGGATGAATGACGAACAGCAATGTCGAAACATTGGCGATGCGTGGCTGCAAGCAAAAAGCAGCCTGTTACGCCGCGTACCTTCAGCGATTTTGCCCGACACTTTTAATTATTTGATCAACCCGCTCCATCCGCAAATCGCCAGCTTGAAGATTCACAAGGCCAACAAGATTCCACTTGATCCGCGCTTAGCTCGAAATTAATCGGCAAACGGATCCTTCATCAAAATCGTATCTTCACGCTCAGGCGAAGTTGAAAGCATCGCCACAGGGCATTCAATCAACTCTTCCAGATAGCGCACATATTTGACCGCTTGCGCCGGAAGCCCAGACCAGGATCGCGCACCTGCCGTTGTGCCCTTCCAGCCTTCAAAGCTTTCATAAATCGGTTCAACCCGCGCCTGTTGATCTTCTGCCGCGGGAAACAAATCAATGCGCTTGCCGTCAAGTCTATAACCCGTACTCACCTTGATCTCATCAAGCCCATCAAGAACATCAAGCTTGGTCAAGGCAATGCCCTGAATGCCCGAGGTTTTAATGGCCTGCCTTACCAACACAGCATCAAACCAGCCAACCCGGCGCTTGCGCCCCGTGACCGTACCAAATTCATGGCCGCGCGCCCCAATCCATTCCCCCACATCATTGGCCTGTTCAGTCGGGAACGGGCCAGAGCCAACCCGCGTGGTGTAGGCCTTGCAAATGCCCAACACGTAGCTCACCGCAGAAGGGCCTAATCCTGAACCCGCCGCTGCCTGCCCTGCCACCGTGTTTGATGATGTGACATAGGGGTAAGTGCCGTGATCAATATCAAGCAAAATGCCTTGCGCGCCCTCAAACAAGATGCGCTTTCCCTCGCGGCGCATGTCGTCAAGCCTGGCCCACACGGCATCGGAGAAGGGCAGAATTGTCGGAGCGACTTCTTGCAACTGCGCCATCACTGAAGCAGCGCTATATTCAGGCTGACCCATCCCACGGCGAAGCGCATTGTGATGCGCCAACATGCGGTCAATCTTAGGGCCCAGAGTCGAAAGATCTGCAAGGTCATTCACTCGAATGGCGCGCCTGCCAACCTTATCTTCATAAGCCGGGCCAATGCCCCGCCCGGTGGTACCAATCTTGGCTTCACCGGCCGCTGCCTCACGCATCTGATCAAGCTCCCGGTGCAAAGGCAAAATCAAGGTGGCATTGCCGGCAATGCGTAAATTCTCGCGGTTGATAACAACGCCCTGCTTGGTCAGTTTTTCAATTTCAGCAATCAGCGCCCAAGGATCAATCACCACGCCATTGCCGATCACTGAAAGCTTGCCTGGCCGCAAAATACCCGATGGCAAAAGCGATAATTTATAGGTCACACCATTGATGACAAGCGTGTGGCCCGCATTGTGGCCACCTTGAAAGCGCACCACCACATCGGCGCGTTCGGAAAGCCAATCAACAATCTTTCCCTTGCCTTCATCACCCCATTGCGCGCCCACAACTGCCACATTGGCCATGGTTCAAACCCCTTTAAACATGACTACGGCTCCGCGCAGGTTTCTGCCGGAGCCGTTACAGGTTCATACACCAATTAAAGCGCGAAGCAACCGACTTTAGGGGTTCATACTGATATGCACAGCCTGGGGGGCCGTCACCTTATAACCCGTCTTGATATCTTTTTCGGTCTTTGGCTCAAGGTCAAAATTCCAAGCCAAAACACCACGTTTTTTCTCAAAATCGGCAGCAGATGGTACCGTCATGTCGGCTAAGTTTTCAACTGTAATATCGGTTTGTGTTGAAAACGGCTTGCGATCAATCACGGTCACCGGAATCATCACATCATGCAGATTTTTCACGGAAATATCCCACGCCAATTCCTGCACATTGGACGTTGAAATAATCCCTTCTGTGCCAGAATTGCGCTTCACCTCGGCGCGCTTCACCTTGATTAAATCATCCACACCAAAGCCCAGCTTGGTTTCTTCGCCAGCGCTCAACTGTGGCAAGCTGCCCTGCCCCACAAACATGCCATCACGGAACAGATTGACCACACCCAGCAAATATGGCGCATCTCCTTTCATCGTAAATGCGGCAGTGAGATAAGCATTTGGATCAAGCCGTGGAACCGTGATCGCTTGCAACCCAGCGGCAAATTCATCCGTGGCAATACGCACCTTTTTTGCTGTACCCGTGTTATCAACACTCACTCGGCCCTGGATAACATAGTTCGCATTGAACCCCGCAATTTGAACTTGCGCCTCGCGCTGCACTGCGGGTGCGGGCGCGTTGGCAAGCTTGTCTTTCAGTTCATCGAGCTGACCTAGCACAGTTTTCTTGCCCATTATTGCCGGAGCCGCCAAGCCAGCGCCACCCATGGCCTTTTCATCACGTTGCAAATCCTCGGCAATAGCAATCTGAATTGGGTCTTCTGATAAATCAGGCGCTGCAGTTGATCCTGATGGCCGCGCGGTTGAAAGCGTCATCGCCACATTATCCCAAGCCTCGCCAGTATTTTGTATCACCTCAGCACGCCGAATAATTTCCAGTTTGGCTTTTTCGCCCTTTGCCGGAAGCGCCAGTTTTGCATCATAAAAAGGCTGCCATCCTGCCTCACCAATCCGATAGCTCACTTTGATTGAACCATTAAGCATCGCTGCCGCAACCACATGAATCGCAACCTGCATATGCGTCGCTTCACTTGGGGCCAAGCTCTCCGATTTGATGTTCAGATCCGCCACCAGCTTATCAATCGAGCGCTGGTGCAATTGAGCTTCATGAATAGATTTGGAAATCGCTGTCAACCGAGCGCCCACTAAATCAACCAACCCGCCCAATGCACCGGCATCCACCGTCTTCACCGTTTCTGTCGTTGATCCGGGCTGCAGCTGCTTATCCGCCAGTGCGAGCAAAAACTTATGTTGCGCTTGGGCATCCGAAACCGTCTGGTCAAGGGCCTGTCGCTCATCCATCAAAACCTCAATTTGATCATTGATCACCTTACGCTCGGCATCAATATCGGCAGATGAAAGTTCAATCATTTTCGAATCAACTGAAGCAATTTCCAATCCGGCGTTGCCGGCTCCATCCACACGGATCGATTGCGGATCAATCGAGCCCGGCAAATCATCCAGCAAAAGCGTGTGCTCACCCGGCCGCAAATCAAATGTACCAACCCGAGTGATGTCGGCCCCTTGCGGATAGACCGTCACGGCATCGATGTGTGAAGCCGTTTTTATATCCTCAGCAAAAGCGGGCGAGAGGCAAGTCGTAACCAAAATCAATGCGGAAAATTTGAACTTCATGATCAACTCCAAATGACCCCCGCAGCCACTGGAAATGGAAGTAAGGAGCAAGAAGCGGCGAATCTGCGGCGGCATCGCGGCAATTCCAAGCAATTGTAAAGAAGCGGTTAATGTTTCCGCAACTTTAAAAGATACATAACTGACACCTCGCTGACAGCTCCCGCGCGCCAAGTGTCAGCTATTGAACATTATGATAACACCAAGATCGAATCAGGTCTTTGAAATTTGAACCAAGGAGGAAGAAGTGTCTGAGCATGAAGTGATGTCACGTCGTTTAGTATTGGGCCGCATGGGCCTGATTGCTTTAACAGCTTTCGCAGTCCCCACATTAACTGAAGTAAGCCAAGTCTTGGCCAAGGACAGTCAAACCGGAAACTCAGAGCATGAAAGCTCAGGCGATTCCGGCAGCAGCTCTGGCAGCAGCTCTGGTAGCGGCTCTACCGCCAGTTCTTCACAGGGCGAAAAAGAAACGGAAACCGAAACTGAAACTGAAACCGACAATGAAGACCAGACACCCTCGGTAACACCTCCTGCGGCCAGCAGCGTTGCCCCGTTATCTTCCAGTTCCTCAATTCTTGTAAAAAAGAAGAAAAAGTAAAGTACTGTCACATATTAAGTCCAAAAAAGGGAGCCATGGGTTCCCTTTTTTCGTTTCACCACTCGCTGAGTTTTGGTTTTATTCGATTCCGAATTGTGGCATATCCGAACACTGGGGCAAACAAACCGAGAGAGAGATAAACATGAAATTGAAAACCAGCCTGCTTCTGTCTTGGGCAGTTCTAGCCTGCACAACAAATCTGGCACATGCCGAAGCAACTGAAGACGAGGCCAACAGGCTGTCGGCTTTGTTTGAAACCTATCTCACCGACACCGAAGGTGTCGTATCGGTGGAACTCGATGGCGATGGTTACAAAGTCACATTCGATCTTGCCCCTTTGACAGGCGAAGCAAGCAAAGCTGCCTCACTTGTGGGCGAGTCTGGTGGCAGCTTCAAAGTCTCACCGATCGTATTTAAAATGGCAAGCCAGGGTGACGGCAAATGGCAGGTAGTTGAAGACCAGCCAATAACATTCAACATGGAAATCAAAGGCCAGGTTACCGCCGAAGAAAAGGTGGAATCATTGAAAGCCACTGGCATTTTCGACGAAAAGCTGGGCACATTTTCAACAGTGTCAGGCGAAATGAAGAACATCACTGTCACTGAAAAACTAATGGATCCTTCCGGCACAACGGGTGACGTCAGTGCGACAATCAAGGGCATAAAGATCGATCAAACTGCAACTGCGTCTGGCGATAGTGCGGTTGACATCAAATCCAAATTTACCATCGACAGCCTGACGGAAAATCTTTCCATGCCTGGAAAGCCTGAAACGGGCGGTGCGCCAATAAATTTTGTCGTCAATGCCGCCAGCGGAACACTCGATTTGAATGGCAAGGCCATGAAGCCAAAGTCCTTACTTGATCTGCTGGCATTTTTTGTGTCTCACCAGACCAAGGAATTGATTACCAAGGATCAAGCGGACTTGAAAACCAAGTTAGGTGCTGGCCTTCCGCTGTGGGAAAATGTCCAAGAAACCGGTAAGATTAGCACGGTCAAAATCAACTCGCAATTCGGTGAATTCGGCATTGATACGGTCGATATCGGTTTGGAAATGAATGGTGTGGTCAAGGATGGCAAGTTCCGCGAAAGCGTTGGACTTACCGGTATGAATGTTCCAGCAGCCCTCGTCCCACCATGGGCTACAAAGCTCGTACCGAAAAATGCGACATTTGATTTCACCGTTTCCGGATTTGACCTGGCATCTCCAGCCCAATTGATTTTGAGCCAACTTGATTTGTCAAAAGACAAGCCGCTTCCAGATGGTTTTGAGCAAGTCTTAATGCCATCCTTCATGCCCAAGGGTGCAGTTGATGTTGCGCTAAACCCAACAACAATGAGCAACGACACCTACAATGTGAAAGTGGAAGGCAGCATGACAGCCGGCCCCGCCGCCATGCCATCAGGCAAAGCCAAAATCAACGCCAAAGGTCTTGATGAAATCATGAAAATCATCCAAGCCGCCCCACCCGAGGCCGGCCTTGGCAGCGGCTTGGCCGTGGTCATCGGCGCAAAAGGCATTGCCAAAGCCGAAGCAGATGGCAGCTTGACTTGGAATGTTGAATCGACACCAGATGGCAAAGTTTTGGTGAACGGCATTGATCCATCAACATTGGGTAAGTAGTTTTGATACTGGCTATCATTCCAACCCTTGCATTGACGGGGTTGGAATGAACCTATCTCAAAACCTGTCATCACCGGACTTGTTCCGGTGATCCATCGTGCAGCAAGGGGCAGTTCAAATTAAGCGTAGCGGTTTTATTTGCGCTGCTTCGTTTGATCTGCCATTTCCAATATTGAAAAATAGATTGCCGGAACAAGTCCGACAATGACAGCTTAATTGATGGGTTTTATTCGAACTATAAATTCGTCTTTTAAAACCGCAGCGCCTTCACTTGCTGCACATTGGCCAGCTTGCGCACATCATCCATCACATTGTCCGGCACACCGCCATCCGTTTCAACAATGCAAATCGCATCTCCGCCTTCGCTCAGGCGGCCCAAATGGAAAGTGGCCATGTTGATTTTGGCATTACCCAAAACCGTGCCAACAGCGCCCACAAAGCCGGGCTTGTCCTTGTTTGTGATGTAAAGCATGTGCGGCCCAAAATTGCATTCAAGCTCAATGCCCTTGATTTGAATGATGCGTGGCTTGCCATCTGAAAACACCGTGCCTGCCACCGCGCGCTCATACTTCTCTGTCTTCACGGTGATGCGAATATAGGTTTCATAAGCGCCACGCTTGGACTGCTTCACTTCATCAACTTTAATGCCGCGCTCCTTGGCAACCACAGGGGCCGAAACCATATTCACCTGCCCCATTTGTGGCGCCAAAATGCCCGCCAATGCAGCAGAGGTCAGTGCTCGTGTATTCATTTCGCCAACATCGCCAGCATATTCAATCACGATATTCGAGATCAATCCATCGGTCAGCTGACCTGCAAAACTTCCCAGCTTTTCCGCCAGCGCCACAAACGGCTTCAAGCGTGGTGCTTCGTCGGCTGAGATCGAAGGCATATTAAGCGCATTGGTCACAGCGCCAGTCATCAGATAGTCAGCCATCTGTTCGGCCACTTGCAAGGCCACATTTTCCTGCGCTTCGCCGGTCGATGCACCAAGGTGAGGTGTGGCCACCACATTTTCCAAATTGAAAAGCTTGTGCGTTGAAGCAGGTTCAATTTCAAACACATCAAGCGCTGCACCAGCAACGTGTTTCGACATCAGCGCATCATACAACGCATCCTCGTTCACCAAACCACCGCGCGCGCAGTTGATGATGCGAACACCCTTTTTGCATTTGGCCAATGCCGCAGCATCAATAATGTTGCGGGTCTTCTCAACCAGCGGTGTGTGAAGCGTAATAAAATCCGCACGCTTCCAAATCTGCTCAAGTTCAACTTTTTCAACACCAATTTCCACAGCCCGTTCAGGCGATAGAAACGGATCAAATGCGATCACCTTCATTTTCAGGCCCAACGCACGGTCCGCTACAATCGAACCGATATTGCCGCAACCGATAATGCCTAGTGTTTTATTATAAAGCTCAACCCCCATGAAGCGGTTCTTCTCCCACTTGCCTTGATGGGTCGAGGCATTGGCTTCCGGAATTTGTCGCGCCAACGCCATCATCATCGAGAGCGCATGTTCCGCCGTGGTGATGGCATTGCCAAACGGCGTGTTCATCACCACAATGCCGCGCTGTGTGGCCGCTGGAATATCAACATTGTCCACCCCAATGCCAGCCCGGCCAATCACTTTGAGGCGCGTGGCCGCTTCCAAAATCTTTGGCGATACTTTGGTGGCAGAACGAATGGCCAAACCATCATATTCATGAATTTTGGCAAGAAGCGCGTCCTTGTCCTTGCCAAGATCAGGCAGGTAATCAACATCAACGCCGCGGTCTCGGAAAATTTGGACGGCGGTTTCAGAAAGTTTATCAGATACTAAAACGCGAGGTGCCATGGGGCTTCTCCTGCTAGAATGAAGTTGGAAATAAATTAAGCGGTGGCCTGGGCATAAGCCCAATCAAGCCAGGACATCAGCGCTTGAACATCAGACGTTTCAACCGTAGCGCCACACCAAATACGAAGCCCCGGAGGTGCATCGCGGTAAGCGCCAATGTCAAAGGCAACGCCTTCAGCATCCAACAGCTTCACCATTTTCTTGGGGATTTCTTCGCTGCCATCCAGCGTCAGGCAAACCGATGTATTGGAACGCGTCGCCGGAACTTTCGCCAAATGATGAGCATAAGATGTTTTAGAAATCCAGGCATCAATCACGGCAGCATTGTCGTCAGCCCGCTTGCGCAGCGCGCTCAAGCCGCCGATGGATTTAGCCCATTCCAGTGCCAACACATAATCTTCAACACAAAGCATCGATGGCGTGTTGATCGTTTCACCTTCAAAAATGCCATCAATCAGTTTTCCACCCGAAGTGAGGCGGAAAATCTTCGGCATCGGCCAAGCTGGCACATGCGATTCCAAACGCGCCACAGCGCGTGGGCCGAGGATCAAGACACCATGTGCCCCCTCACCCCCTAAAACCTTCTGCCACGAGAAGGTGACCACATCGAGCTTGGCAAAATCCATATCCTGCGCAAAGGCCGCCGATGTGGCATCACAAATCGTCAGGCCTTCACGGGTTGAAGGAATCCAATTGGCATTGGCCACGCGCACGCCAGATGTGGTTCCATTCCACGTAAACACCACGTCATTACCAAAATTGATTTGGGATAAATCCGGCAACTCGCCATAGGGGGCAATGATCTTGCGTGCATCTTTCAGCTTCAGTTGTTTCACAACATCGGAAACCCAGCCTTCGCCAAAGCTTTCCCACGCCACCATGTCCACACCGCGCGCGCCCAGCAGCGACCACAGCGCCATTTCCACAGCCCCTGTGTCCGAGGCAGGCACAATGCCAATCTTATAATCAGCTGGAACGCCGAGAACTTCGCGGGTTAAATCAATCGCCTTTTTCAGGCGTTTCTTGCCAAGGCTCGAACGATGCGATCGGCCCGTAACTGCATCTTTGAGGAGTTGTGGGTTCCAGCCCGGAATTTTAGCGCAGGGGCCTGAGGAAAAATTAGCGCAATTCGGCTTCGCAGCCGGCTTCATATCTGTCATTTTGATCTCCATCCTTACAGATGGACAGGCCCTCGTTGGGGAGGGCTCGCCCGACGACGCATATGGCGTAAAATGCGTCGCAAGGCAAGTATGATTTCGAGTTCAACCCAAATTCTTCTTCCAAAATGCCAACATCCGCTGCCACCCCAACTCCGCCGCGGTTCTGTCATGTGCGTCACGTTGTTCGTTCATGAATGCGTGATCAGCATCATATCGAAAAATCGCGGCATCGCGTTTTGCCGTTTTCAAAACCGACTCAAACTCATCAACCAACTTCGGCGTAATATAATCATCGCTATTTGAATAATGCCCCTGGAACGGCACATTCAACTTCGCCGGATCAAACGCAGCTGTGGGCGGCAACCCGTAAAACGAAATCGCAGCTGTAATCTCTGGAACATGCGCCGCAGCCAAAACCGCAACAGCACCACCCATGCAGAACCCCACAATGCCAACTTTGCCGCTCGATTTGGCCAAATATTGCGCAGCACCTCGCACCACTTGGCTAACCGCATCTTGAAAATCAAGCGAACTCATTTCAAGATTGGCCGCCGCGTGATCGTGATAAGGCACCACTGTGCCCGCATATAAATCAGGCGCCAACGCATCATATCCCGCCAGCGCCAGGCGATCACAAATCCCCTTGATCTGATCTTGCAGGCCCCACCATTCCTGGATCACCACAACACCGGGCGCATGATCATGGCCCGCCTTGGCCAAATAGCCTTCTGTCTTTTTTCCATCAACGCGTGGAAATGAAATATGTGTGCCCATATCTGCTGCTCCTCAAAACAACATCATAGCGCGCAATAAAAAACGCGCCACGGATATAACTCCGCAGCGCGTCTTTTTAGATGATCACGCAGGGTTGCGGATCAGAACTTGAAGCGAAGACCAGCGGTTAAAGAATGTTCAACCGGGTCATCACCAGTGACCATGATGTCACGGAAATGATAGCCCACATCAAGCGCCAGATTGGTTGTCATATCCATGGAAACACCAGCGTTCAAACCAAGCGCAACACCGCTATCGTTCACGCCAAGGCCAGCCCGGTTCACCCAACCATAACCCAAGCCTGCACCAACATAAGGCGTAATTGGCGAGTTGTTTTTCCAGTCATAATAAACATTGCCCATCACAGCGGTGGTGCTGAGCGTGGCACCTGGCGCAACATTGTAATTGCTGCCCCACTCGCCGGTTACATCCATGCGAAGGAAATCATTGGCTTGATAACCAATACCGCCACTACCCGTCCAAGCCCAAACATCGGCTGGGCCAGGAGATGTCAAATAGCTCGCACCCACATCACCGCGCAGATAGAAACCTGTCAATGAGGACGTTTCAGACGGCACATAAGCATTATTATCAGCAGCCTGTGCTCCAACAACAAATGGCAAAGAAACTACACCCGCCAGCAAAATCAATTTAAAACTTTTCATCATACACCTCGTTTACAAACCATCCCGTTTGATGGTTTGAATATGCGGGTGCCATGTGGTTGGAGGCAGGCGACAAAATGGCTAAAATGTGATCGATCTCAACTGTTGCCGCAATACAACAGAAATTGCGCCATTTCAGGACAGCACATTCACCAGACCCGCGCTATAAATTAACTATGTCGACATCCAGAAGAATCACACCTCTCGATCTCTCGCTCTTGGCCTCCCTTGTGATGATTTGGGGATCATCATTTGCATTAAGCAAAATAGCGATCCGTGACCTTGATCCAAATTGGGTAGCAGCCTCGCGCTTATCGATCGGTGGCACAGTGATGATGAGCCTTGCGGTTTGGAAAAACCAATCGCCACTGAAGCTGAAATCAAGCTGGCCAAAATATCTCTGGTTGGGCCTGGTTGGCAACGCCCTGCCCTTCATTCTCATCAGTTGGGCTATTCAATACACCAGTTCAGGCGTCACCGGGTTATTGATGGGCACCATCCCCCTCTTCGTCATCCTCATTGCGCATATTTTGTTGCCCGATGAAAAGTTGAGTTGGCAAAAGGCGATCGGTTTTGTCTTGGGTTTCGCCGGTGTGGTGATCTTGATGGATCCGCGCTCGTTGCTAAGCGCAACTTTCCACGGGCCTGAACTTCTTGGTGAGTTAGCCATTATTCTGGCTTGCCTGTGTTACGGCATTCACAGTGTCACCGCTAAAAGATTGGGCTTCGATAAACCGTTTCAGCAAACCGCCGGCATATTGCTTGCAGGCGCGGCCATCGCATTATGTTACGCGATATTGAAAAACCCACACGGCCTTGCGGCGTTAAAAATGGATTCTGCTTTGGCCGTGCTGGGTCTTGGCCTTTTCCCAACAGCGCTGGCAACAGTCATTGTTTATGGTGTGATTGAACGCATCGGCCCAAGTTCGGTTTCTTTTGCAAACTATCTGGTGCCGATATTCGCTCTGGTGTTGGGCGCAATTGCCTTTAATGAAACGCTGTCTTGGAACATCGTCGTGGCGTTGTTTTTGATCACGGCAGGTCTTGTCGTGACGGGCTTCTCACGCCGCTGATTTTGCAATCACGCCACAAAGCTCATCAACAATTTTGCCCACAAGGCCAGCATCTTCGCCCTCCGCCATCACGCGGATTAGGGGCTCAGTGCCTGACGGTCTGATCACCAGGCGCCCCGTCTTGCCAAGCCTGGCTTGCGCATCCTTGATCGCCGATTTCACATGCGCATTTTCAAGCGGACTGCCGCCAGCAAATTTCACATTCTTCAAAATCTGCGGCAAGGGATCAAACATTTTGCAAACTTCGCTCACTTTTCGACCTTGGCGCACCACTTCGCCGAGCACCTGAAGGGCTGCCAATAAACCGTCGCCCGTGGTCGCAAAATCCGACATCACGATATGGCCAGATTGTTCACCCCCCACATTAAAGCCATGCGCACGCATATGTTCAACCACATAGCGGTCGCCCACTTTTGTGCGGGCCAGCGTCAAACCCTTTGATTCCATAAAGCGTTCCAGCCCAAGGTTCGACATGATGGTGGCCACCAGGCCGCCGCCACGCAAAGCCCCACGCGCCGCAAATGATGTGGCAACCAACGCCATAATCTGATCACCATCAATCACATTGCCATTTTCATCGGCAATGATCACGCGGTCAGCATCACCATCAAGCGCAATGCCAATATCGGCGCGCGTCTCCCGCACCCGCTGGCACATGGCTTCGGGATAGGTTGATCCACATTCGGCGTTGATGTTCACACCATCGGGTTCATTACCGATTTGAATAATCTCGGCGCCCAACTCCCACAAGGCCGGAGGTGCGGTTTTGTAAGAAGCGCCATTGGCCGTATCAATCACAATGCGAAGGCCGTCCAACCCCGCCTCACCTGCATAAGTGCGCTTGGCAAATTCAATATAGCGCGCACCCGCATCCTCAACGCGCTTGGCGCGGCCAATCTCGTCAGACCCAGCCAAAGTGATCTTGGTTGGATGATCAACCAGATCCTCAATCTTCAATTCCTGTTCATCTGAAAGCTTATAGCCATCGGGCCCAAAGAATTTAATGCCATTGTCATAGTAAGGATTATGCGAAGCTGAAATCATCACGCCCAAATCAGCGCGCATTGAACGCGTCAGCATCGCCACAGCAGGTGTTGGTGCTGGCCCAAACAAAAACACATCCATGCCAGCCGCCAGAAGTCCGGCGGTCAAAGCCTGTTCAATCATATAGCCCGAAAGCCTGGTATCTTTGCCAATGACCACGCGGTGCCGGTGGCCGCCGCGACGATGCAACTGTCCCGCCGCCATGCCGATTTTCATCACAACATCAGGTGTCATCGCCCCCGTATTGGCGCGCCCGCGAACTCCATCCGTGCCAAAATATTTTCGCGACATATCAATTCCACCTTAATTTCGGCCTTAACGCAAAACTCTAAACACCCGCATTATCGGGGTCTAATCCCGCTTGGAACATAGCCAATCCCTGAGACGTTTCCAGAACATCATGAACGCGTAGTAAATGGGCACCCATCATAGCGGCCTGCAATGCCCCAGCCAATGAACCGGCCACCCGTTTGGCTGCGGTCTTTTCACCCGTCACAGCACCCACAAAACCTTTACGCGACAGGCCCACCAGCATCGCCACGCCAAGCCCATGAAACAGTGTCAATTGCTGCATCAAATCCAGATTATGTTGAAACGATTTTCCAAACCCGATGCCTGGGTCAATGCAGATATGTGATTTGGCAATGCCCGTCGCCTCGGCCTTAGCAATATGCGCCGCAAGTTCATCATAAACATCCAGCGCCACATCATTATATTTAGGTGTCAGCTGCATCGTGCGCGGATTGCCTTGGGCATGCATCAGAATAACTGGCAACCCAGCCTTGGCCACAACACCAGCACTTAAAGCGTCAAACCCCAACGCTGAAACATCATTGACAATCCTGGCTCCGGCTTGCGCCGCTTGCGCCATCAAAGCCGATTTGCGCGTATCAACTGAAACAACATGCCTCTCAGCCAATGCCGCAATCACCGGAATAATCCGCGCGCGCTCTTCATCAATAGAAACTTCGTCAGATCCTGGCCTTGTTGACTCCCCGCCAATATCAAGAATATCGGCCCCCTGCTCTGCCAACAGCTGCCCATGAGCAATCGCTGTTTCAGCGGCGCCAAAACGCCCACCATCAGAAAAACTGTCGGGCGTCACATTCACAACACCCATGATGCGTGTCTGATCAAGCGACAGTCCGGCAAAATTCGGGCGCGGCGTCATGATATTCGCAAGCAGCGCGTGGCCCTTAAGTTCAGCGAACAAAATCACGCGCCGTTCAATGGCCTTTCCATCGCGGATAATTTCCTCAGCCGCCATAAACCCAATATGCGGCAAACCACCTAACGAACCAGCCAAGCCGCGCGAAATAAGGTCACGCGCGTCTTGGCCGAAAACCAGGCCCAAAGGCCGTAGGTAGGTTTGCGTCACACTCAAAACTCAAGCTTGAGTTTGAGGTTCCAAACCGCCCGCCCGTTTGCCGGTACGCGGCACGCTTGGCGTGTTGGTTGTTGGGCGGCTCTTGGGTGGTTCATCACGGTTCAGTTTTTCACCAGCCAAAACTTTCTTCACTTCTTCACCAGAAAGCGTTTCATATTCCAACAGTGCATTTGCTACAGCATGAAGCCCGGTGCGATACTTCGTCAAAATTTTCTTGGCCTTGGCTTCGCCCACCTGAATCAAGTTGCGCGTTTCAAGATCAATCAGCTTGGCGGTATCTTCCGAAAGATTTTTGCTCTGCGTTACACTGTGGCCCAAAAATACTTCCTGCTCATTGGCACCATAACGAACGCGGCCCAGCTTATCGCTCATGCCCCACTCCATCACCATGGCCCGGGCCAAAGACGTGGCCATCTGAATGTCACCAACTGCGCCATTGGTCACATTCTTTTCGCCACCCAGAATCAGCTCAGCCTCGCGGCCACCAAACAACACAGCAAGCCGGGATTCACACCATTCCTTGGTATAGCTGTGGCGATCACCATCAGGTAGATTCATGGTCACACCCAAGGCACGGCCGCGCGGAATAATCGTCACCTTGTGCAACGGGTCATAAGGCACTGACAACCCAACAATGGCATGGCCTGCTTCATGATAGGCGGTGTTCTTAAGCTCCGCAGGGTTCATCACCAATGAGCGACGCTCAGCACCCATCATCACCTTGTCTTTGGCATCTTCAAATTCAGCCTGTGTCACCATGCGCTTGTTGCGGCGTGCGGCCAACAAAGCAGCCTCATTCACAAGATTGGCCAAGTCAGCACCCGAGAATCCGGGCGTGCCACGGGCAATCACCTTGGGGTCAATATCTGGAGCCAATGGCACATTGCGCATATGCACAGTCAAGATTTGCTCGCGGCCCTTCACATCAGGGTTGCCCACTGTAATCTGGCGGTCAAAACGACCCGGGCGCAACAAAGCAGGGTCAAGCACATCAGGCCGGTTGGTGGCCGCAACAATGATCACACCTTCATTGGCTTCAAAGCCGTCCATCTCAACCAGCAACTGGTTCAGCGTTTGCTCGCGCTCATCATTGCCGCCACCAAGGCCCGCACCACGGTGCCGACCCACAGCATCAATTTCGTCGATGAAGATAATGCAAGGTGCATTCTTCTTGCCCTGTTCAAACATGTCGCGCACGCGGCTTGCACCAACGCCCACAAACATTTCCACAAAATCAGAACCAGAGATCGTGAAGAACGGCACACCAGCCTCGCCCGCAATGGCGCGCGCCAACAAGGTTTTACCAGTGCCCGGAGGGCCAACCAGCAAAGCACCCTTTGGAATCTTGCCACCAAGACGCTGGAACTTTTGCGGGTCTTTCAGAAACTCAACAACTTCCTGCAAATCATCCTTGGCTTCATCAACACCAGCCACATCTTCAAATGTCACCCGGCCATGCTTTTCGGTCAGAAGCTTGGCCTTGGATTTGCCAAAGCCCATGGCCTTGCCAGAGCCAGATTGCATCTGGCGCATAAAGAAAATCCAAACCCCACCCATCAGAATGAGCGGCAACCAGAACATCAAGATATTCGAGAAAATTGATTCGCCCTGTGCAGGCTTGAAACTGATCTCAACACCCTTGGCGCGAAGGTTCGCAAGATCGCTATCCGTGATCACGCCATAGGAGTCAAAAACATTGCCGCTTGCGTCTTTGGCAACAATCGGGCTTCCGATCGAGTTGCCAGTATAGGTCACGCTTTTGATGGTTCCGCTATTCACTTTATCGAACAGTTCGGAATAGGTCAGATCCTTGCTGTTGCCAACGTGAAGCGCCTGACTTTGGAATAGGCTGAACAGCGCCACCAATAAAAGTGCGATGACAATCCAAACTGCAAAATTGCGAAACTGGTTCAACTTAATCCTCGATTTCTGCCAAGCCCAAATTGGGTCTTTCCGGCAAGCTAGTCATGAACCACTAACATAAGGTGTGCGTCTATGGAATCCAAGTCCACAACTTATGCTTTAGGCCAATAAATTCACATGTCACACCAGCGCCAATACCATGATAGGGCGCGGCCAAAACATCACGTCCAAGACTGATAACAGGCAATCCAGCATCAAGAAAGGCCGGAATATCGCGCCTGCGTGGAATTTGGTTAAATTCACCCGCCGCACGAACCGTAGCACCAGCAGGGCCCCTGACATAAAATCGACCATCCCAGACCATTTCGCCAGATTGTGGCAAAACCGCAGGATCGCTCGAAATCCGTGTCACCTCTCGCCCCACCAGCACCGCGCGGCTGCGTTTTGCAAAAACCAATCCGCCCAAAGTCCGCCTGCCCGTTGCAGCCGCACTCAGCCAGCTTGAAAGCGCCCTGCACTTACGCGCATCTGGCAAACCGGTAATCCCTGATAGATGAAACAGCGCCGCCAAAATTTGGTCTTGGACATCATGAACCAGCTCAACAAAGTCCTTAGGCGAAAACCGCAACAATCCGGTTTCCTCAATCTGCAAATGGCTATTGATCCAGTGCTCGGTAACGGCTTCAACGTCTTGCACATGACGTTGAGAGATGGTTGCAATCTTTGCCGCCCCAATGTCTCCTGCCAATTGCTCACGAACCCGCACCCGCTCGAAACGCCTATCAACATTGCTTGGATCATCAATCCACGGCAAATGCTGTGCCGCAAGATAGTTCCGCAGTTCTGTCCGTCTGGCAGAAAGCAAAGGCCGCAAAATCCGAACGCCATTCCAGTCCCGCTCGGGCCAAATTCCAGCCAGGCTTTTTGCACTGCTGGTTCGCGATTGCCGCATCACCACAGTTTCAGCTTGGTCATCAGCCGTATGCGCCGTTAGCAAAACCGGCACATCATTGGCCAAACACCAGTCCGTTATGAGATCATAGCGTGCCTGCCGCGCCTTGGCTTGCAAACCCGTGCGGGGCTTGGGCTCCTGCCACATTAAAGTCACATGCGGCAGGCCAATGTCATCACACCAGCGGGCAACACGGGCGCATTCTTCTGCCGCCTCAAGGCGCAATCCATGATCAACCGAAAGCACAGTAATAAAAGGCCGTTGCCCGCAGGTGTCAGCCCACGCCTTCACCAAATGCATCATGGCCAAAGAGTCAGAGCCACCCGAAACCGCCAGCGCAATGCGGCTCAGTCCCTCAAGGCAGCCGAAAAAATCTTCTAAGTCAAATGCAGTTTGCGGCTTAACAGCCAGCACGCTTGAATTCTGCCTGCGCGCGCTTTTTCACTTCAACAGCATTGGGGA
>JAYVXY010000265.1:0-3005 GCA_043784785.1 Aestuariivirga sp.
CAGTTCGGCCCGATCAGGCGCGATTTGGAGTTCAGCAGCGTGCGCTTGACCTTCATCATGTCCAGAACCGGAATGCCTTCGGTGATGCAGACGATCAGCGGAATTTCTGCATCGATGGCTTCCAAGATCGCATCGGCGGCGAATGGTGGTGGCACGTAGATGACAGAGGCATCAGCGCCCGTGTGCTCACGCGCCTCCATCACGGTGTCATAAATCGGCAAGCCCAAATGCTTGGTGCCGCCTTTATCAGGTGTGACGCCTCCCACCATCTGCGTGCCATAAGCAATGGCCTGCTCAGTATGGAAGGTGCCGACATTACCGGTGATGCCTTGGCAGATGACTTTGGTTTTTTTAGTGACGAGAATGGACATTATGCGGCGTCCTTAACAGCTTTGACAATTTTCTTGGCGGCGTCATTGAGATCGTCGGCGGGGACGACGTTGAGTCCTGAATCAATAATAATCTTTTTGCCGAGATCGACGTTCGTACCTTCAAGTCGCACCACCAGCGGAACTTTCAATCCCACATCGCGCACGGCGGCGACCACGCCCTCGGCGATCACGTCGCATTTCATGATGCCGCCGAAGATGTTGACGAGGATGCCTTTTACTTTTGGATCGGCGGTGATGATTTTGAAGGCGGCTGTTACTTTTTCTTTGGTTGCACCACCCCCCACGTCGAGGAAGTTGGCGGGTTCAGCGCCGTAAAGCTTGATGATGTCCATGGTCGCCATGGCAAGGCCGGCACCGTTGACCATGCAGCCGATGGAACCATCGAGTGCTACATAAGACAGATCATATTTCGAAGCTTCGATTTCCTTGGGATCCTCTTCGGTCAAATCGCGCAGCGCCACAATATCAGGATGGCGGGCCAGTGCGTTGCCATCAAAATCCAGCTTGGCATCAAGGCACACGAGTTGATTATCTTTGGTGACCACCAGCGGGTTGATTTCCAACATGCTCATGTCGCATTCAGTGAAGGCCTTATAAAGCTGGCCCATCATCTTCACGCATTGCTTGCCGAGATCGCCATCGAGTTTCAGCGCAGCAGCAATGCGGCGACCGATATAGGCTTGATAGCCAGCGGCGGGATCAACTTGAATGGTCAAGATTTTTTCGGGGCTGTTATGCGCCACATCTTCAATGTTCACGCCGCCCTCGGTGGAAGCAATGTAGGCGATGCGCGAAGTTTCACGGTCGACCAGCATCGAGAGATAAAGCTCGCGGGCGATGGCTGTGCCTTCTTCAATATAAAGGCGCTGCACGATTTTGCCTTCAGGGCCGGTTTGATGCGTGACCAGATTCATGCCGAGCATTCTTGTGGCCTCAGCCTTCACATCGGCGATGGATTTCACAACTTTTACGCCGCCGCCTAGCCCACGCCCGCCGGCATGGATTTGCGCTTTGACGACCCACACAGGACCGGGCTGGGATTCCGCCACCTTCACGGCTTCATCAACGGTAAACGCCGCGCCGCCTTTGCCCGTGGCCACGCCAAATTTGCGGAGCACTTCCTTGGCTTGATATTCGTGAATGTTCATGTTGCTCACTCTTCCTTGTGGGGCCCTTCGAGGCCGCTTTGCGGCACCTCAGGGTGAGGATTTAGTTTTTAGTCCCTCATGCTGAGGTGCTCTGCGAAGCAGAGCCTCGAAGCACGATCAGGCGAGATCCGGTGCAATTACCTTTGCCGTGTCCATCAACCCGTGCACGGCATCGACTGATTTTTGAAATTCGGCTTTTTCAGCGGCACTCAATTGCACTTCAACAATGCGTTCAACACCATTCTGGCCGATGATCACGGGCACACCGACATAAGTGCCAGTCACGCCATATTGTCCAGTCAGATGCGCCGCACATGGCAGAACGCGACGATAGTCGTTGAGATAGCTTTCAGCCATGGCGATGGCCGATGCGGCGGGCGCGTAATAGGCTGAACCGGTTTTGAGAAGGCCCACAATTTCAGCACCGCCATCACGGGTGCGTTGCACGATCTTGTCGATTTTTTCCTGTGTGCTCCAGCCCATCTTGATCAGATCAGGCACCGGAATGCCGGCCACGGTTGAATAGCGCGTCAATGGCACCATGGTGTCGCCATGGCCACCCATGACGAAGGCGTTCACGTCTTTGACTGACACATTAAATTCTTCAGCAAGGAAATGCTGGAAGCGGGCCGAGTCTAAAACACCGGCCATGCCGATCAGCTTGTTGGTTGGAAGGCCCGAATATTTTTGCAGCGCCCACACCATCACGTCCAGAGGATTGGTGATGCAGATCACAAAAGCATTTGGCGCATGGGCTTTGAGGCCAGCACCCACCGAGGCCATGACTTTCAGATTAATGCCCAGCAAATCATCGCGGCTCATGCCAGGTTTTCGCGGCACGCCTGCGGTGACGATGCAGACATCAGCGCCCGCGATTGCTTCATAAGAATTGGTGCCGGAAAGTTTGACATCGAAGCCATCAACGCCACCAGATTGCGAAAGATCGAGGGTTTTGCCTTGGGGCAAGCCCTCGGCAATATCAAACACCACAATATCGCCCAACTCTTTGAGAGCGGCCAAATGGGCGAGGGTTCCGCCGATCATGCCGCCACCGATTAGGGCGATTTTCCTACGAGCCATCTTGCAGTCCTTCCTCAGAGCCGCGCTTCGCGGCATATGTTGCAGTGCGAAATTGGGGTTGATCTAGCCCTGTTAGGCTTTGGCTTCAAGGGAAGATTGAAAAGGTTTTGCACAATTCTGTGTCAGTTCCACCAGCTGGCGGATTGCATTTCCTTGAGACGCGAAACGGTGCGGGCAAATTCGCCCTTATGCTGACCAGCGGGATAGAGCTTTTCCGGCACGGCGGCGGCTTGGATGATCAGCCTGGTTTTGCAGTCATAAAATGTGTCGATCATCAGGATAAAACGCTTGGCTTCATTGCGGTGGCTGGCCTTGATGACGGGCACATTTTCAATGAAGATGGTTCGGAAGTTGCGCGCCAGTGCCAGATAGTCTGGCGCCCCCA
>JAYVXY010000266.1:0-2980 GCA_043784785.1 Aestuariivirga sp.
CGCAGCAGCTTGAACAAATCCATATCCGCCCAGCGCTTTAAAAGCTCCGGCTCTTTCTGCGGCAGGCCAGCTTTCATCGGAAAGTCGGTTTTCGGCAAAAATACAGTTTCGCGGTAACGGTCGGTCTTTTTTGGGGCTGGTGCGTCGGTCATGGTACTATCTTGTTGAATCTGCGGCGCTTGTAACAGGAAGGCATTACGGAATAAAGTGCCACGAACAGGAGTTACAAATGACTGGATTAATCACTATTCCCGCCCGCCGTGGTGCGGCCCAAATTCTGAAAGCCGGACAATCGGTCAAAATCATCAACACCCATGGCAATCAGGTGGTGGATTTCTGGGCCTTTAATGCAGGTGACCTTCGTGAATATATGGGCATGGAACATTGCCGCGCATTTTGGAGCAGGCTTTACCCGATTGCGGGCGACAAGATGGTGACCAATCATCGCCGCGCCATTTTGACCATGACAGAAGACAATTCACCCGGCCGCCATGATACGCTGATCGCCCCTTGCGATAATGAACGTTATGGGCTTTTGGGCTGCACCCATTATCACGACAATTGCCGCGATAACATGCATGCTGGGTTGGCCAATCTGGGGATTTTTGTGTCTTACACGCCGAGTTCGCTAAACCTGTTCATGAATATCCCGTGGCGGCAGGATGGATCGCTGGAATGGGGCAATTGCTTGTGCAAGCCCGGCGATAGCGTAACCTTTAAGGCCGAGATTGACGCAATTGCGGTGTTCTCAGCCTGCCCGCAGGATCTGCTGCCGATCAATAATGGCATCACAACTGAGGCGCATTACCGCGTTTTGGATTAGGCCTCGGCCGTCACGTGACAGGCTGCTTTGCCGCTGCGCATTTGCATCGAATGATAGGCCAGGCAGATCAGTCCAGCGCCCGCAGAAAACAGAATACCAGGAACTGGGCCATAGTTCAGCGCCAAGGCGCTGCCGCCCAATAATGCGCCGCCGCCCAAAGCCAGGATGGCAACTTTTGAAAAACAGCAAAGCAGCATACCGATACCGACACTTCTTGAAATGTTCATGAGAGGCACTCCTTTGAATACAGATTATGCCGAATAGATTTGGTGGCAATGAATGTTTCTGCTGATGGTTTCTGAGAGGTTAATAGAAGCGGCGCTCTTTTAATATTCCGTCATTCCTGCTTTCGTTGGAATGACGGATTTGGAGAGGAAACCTCTTCCGCTAATTGGACGTTCTCTCATAAACCCCTTGCTTGCCTTCGACTTGCGCGAAGATGCTGGGGCCTAGAATCTTCATCTGGTCGCTCGACATATCAGCCGTCACGGCCATGGCGAGCTTGGCATCGCGCCAATAGCAGGTGATGAGTTTGTCCTTCTGTTCAAGCTTCAAATCCACTGGTTTGCCATCTGCGTTAGCGCTGAAGAAAATCGTCATGCGCTGCTTATCGGCATTTTCATACATAATCTGGCCGGCAGGAACATTGCTTTCAGCCAAAAGGCGGCCCCCCAGAAGCGTGTAGCCATCCTTCTGCAAATCCGGAATTTTGAATTCCGAGCCAACGCGTGTTGACAGCCAAGCCTGCAAATGCTCCTTCTCGCTTGCCGCAACTTCTACAGAATGGCGCGGTTCTGCCGAATAATTTGCGTGAGCAACAAGCGCGCGCTGGGCAAGGCTGGCGGTTAAAACCTGCCCACTGTTTTCGCCAGCAAACCAACCAATGCCGCCACCCATCAAGAACAACAGCGCAGCACAGGCCGCCACAAGATAAGGCAAGATGCGGCGCGAGGTGGGGCCACGGGCAGCCGCCAACAAAGACGCGGGAATGGATTCATCGAGCGTGCCGTTAAAGGCCTTGCGCAGTTCTGCGTTTTGATAGTTGATCGCCGCCAAAGCCTTGCGCGCCTCGTCATTTTCGGCGAGCAATTTTTCAACAGCCTTTTTGTCGTCGCCTTCCAGCTCGCCATCGGCAAAGGCATGCAGCGCCCAATTTTCTACGGTTTCAAACATCATCATTTCACCCGGCGCAGAACGGTGGTTCCGCGCTCTTCCAATATATTTTGCAACGTCGACCGCGCCCGCGACAGGCGCGACATGATGGTGCCAATCGGCACACCGATAATTTCCGCCGCATCGCGGTAACTCACCTCTTCCAAACTGATCAGCACCAGAACTTCGCGCTGTTGGGCAGAAAGTTTGTCCAGTGCTTCGGTGATCAGGGTTGTCGAAAAATTATCTTCCTGATCGGCTCTGGTCGCGCCTTCGCCATTTTCAAGATCGTCAATGTTTTTGGCGTTTTGAAACTTCGCGGTGCTGCGCCAATTGCTCACATGGATATTGCGCAGCACGGCATAGAGCCAGGCCCGCAACGGTTTGGTGGTGTCATATAGATGACTTTTCTTTAAAGCCCGCTCAACACAATCCTGCACCAGATCATCGGCCAGTGAAGCATCGCCGCATAGCCCGCGGGCAAAGCGGCGCAGATGCGGCAGTTCAGCGACCAGGTCTTTGGAGAAATTGGAACTTGCCATCGTAATGAAGATACGCCTTTTTTGGCGTTATATTCCAATTATGCTTTTGCGTCGCAAATTCTTCAGGAGAATTGTCTTGTTGATTTGCCGAAGTTAGGTTCTTATGCCGCAACGCGAAATTCCGGGGCTGGGGCATTAATGATACATTACGACATGTTGGTGATTGGCAGTGGGCCAGCGGGGCGGCGTGCTGCCGTTCAATCAGCAAAGCTGGGCAAATCTGTCTTGGTCGTTGACAAGGGGCGTAGGCTGGGCGGCGTTTCGGTGCACACAGGCACGATCCCTTCAAAAACCTTGCGCGAAACAGTGCTTAACCTTTCGGGCTGGCGCGAGCGCGGGTTTTATGGCCGCGGCTACCGCGTGAAGCAGGATATTTCGGCCGAGGATTTGATTTCAAGATTGCATAAAACCCTCGACCATGAGGTCGAGGTTTTGCAGCATCAATTCATGCGCAACAATGTGA
>JAYVXY010000267.1:0-9628 GCA_043784785.1 Aestuariivirga sp.
AGACTGTCTTCGCCAGTAGATTTTCTGCGGTTCTTTCCAGACAAATATGTTGAGCATTGCCAGCACCCACTATTAGGTCGCCGGTACACGTGTAATTTACCGCCTAGTAGTGCGTGAGTGACAGTCTTATCGGACATCAAGTCCACCTTCAGCTTTACAAATCAAAAATGTGTAAGAGTTGTGTAAGCCTAGCAGAATGGAAGTTAAATTTCTATCTAATTGTTTTTGAACGTATTTAATGTGTAAATCGATAATACCTTACCGATTTTAAGTCCGTTGCGGCTACCATTACGCCACGCCCGCACATTCATGCGCTGCACCTGATAGGCGAGGCACATGTGCTTGACAAGCACTGAACGCCGCGTGATCTTAAGCCAAGCGCAACTGAGACAAAAATGAACGATATTTTCAACCCCATCTATGTGCCGGCCCACATGGCTTACGTCGTCATCGCGATGTCTTATTTTCTCACCAATATTTTTTGGTTGCGGGTTTTGGCGGTGATTGGTCTTTTCCTGGAAATTGTCTATTTCCGAATCACCGGAAATGGCTACCCCGGTCTGGCTTGGGATTCGATCTTCATTGCCATCAATCTTTATGAATTGATCTGGCTGGTGCGCGACAGGCTGGACGCCAGATTGCCATCCGAGGAAGCCCCCGCCCTGCGCCGCGCCTTTGAAGGTTTGGAAGATTCCCAAATTGCCAGGCTCTTGCGCGCAGCAGATTGGAAGGATTGTGCAGCAGGCGACGTTCTCACAAGACAAGACGCCCCCGTTGATGCGCTTTACTTCTTGTTTAAAGGCCGCGCCAATGTTGAAGTGGATGGCTCATTTATCACCTATCTCGAAAGCGGTTCCTTCGTCGGCGAAATAGCCTATCTCACCGGCAATCCGGCCAACGCCAAAGTCACGATTGACGAACCATCGCGCATCCTGGTGTTTTCGAAAATGCGGCTTGCCAAAGTGGTCGCGCGTGATCGTCAACTCAACGGCATACTCTATCAAGTCCTCGGTCGGGATCTCGCACAAAAAATGCGCCGCGCAAATTCGCGCAAAGTTCTGGCCGACCAACCCGTCAGACCCTAAGCGCAATTGCCACCAAAAGCAGATAGGTAAGTTGATGCAGGGTTTGGTCGGCACTCATGGCCCACCAGAACTTGGCATCTTGTGTGGTCCACCGAAAATATTTGATCACATTCTCTTTGGTGTAATCAACATGATAGTGGATGACAAAATCCAAAGCTGCCAAACCCAAACAAAGCAGCGCTGGAAATCCCGCAGCCAAAAATACCAGCCCGGTACCGATCCCATGCAGTCCTGAATGCAAAATTCCCAGCGGCGCGCCATAAATCGATTTCTTCTGCACCATTGCCGCTGTCTGCAACGGGCCGTCACACACAAAATGTTTCAGCTGCAGACAAGCAACGATGATAAGAACAGTGGTGACAATATTAAGGTTCATTGAGGCGTGGTTCTAACCGTTGCAATCACGCTTGCCAAGCGCCAATCGCCAGACTAAAATCACCAAACGGGGGCTCGAGAGAGCTGGAGATGAGGCGATGAGCCTGCGCGTTTTAGTTTCGTTTATGTTTTTTTGTTTGGCGTGGGCAACGCCAGCTTTTGCTGGTGCAATTGCTAATGTTGTGGCTGTTGTTGGCAATCCAACATCGTCAGGCCCTGGCGGCAATCGCACACTTGCGGCGGGCAATGCAATTTTTGAAAACGACAAGATCACCGTCACCTCCGGCAACGCCCAAATCCTTTTTCTCGACGGAACTAAACTGGTTGTAGGCCCCAGTTCCGCGCTGGTGATCAATAAATATCTTATGCGTGGCGACGGCAGCACCGCTCAGGATTTTTCGATCAAGGCCCTTCGCGGCACATTCCGGTTTATCACCGGCACCAGCCCCAAAGACGCCTATGACATTCAAACCGCTAATGCCACAATCGGCATTCGCGGAACCGGTTTTGACTTTTGGGTGAATGATGCAACTGGTGTGGCGGTTTTGAACGGCAAAGTGCGGTTGAAAAACAAGTTGGGGAAGCATGACTTTGTTGATTTGAATCCCACTTGCGAATTGGGCACGACCGAAAACCACAGTGCCAAGAAAATAGCCGGCGAGAACGCTGGCCACCGCCTGCGAAATCACCTGCCCTATATCCTTGATCAGTCAAAACTGAAAAAGTCTTTCTGGCTGAATCTGGATAGCTGTAAATCCGCACTTGCGGCAACTGAGCCGCTTTCAGGAAAAGGCAGTTCAGAGCCCCCCACGCGCGGCGGCAAAGGTTAGGATACGGCTGTAACAGGGCCTGCCAAAAAACAATCGAAAGCGAGAAAGATTGAACAATCTCGCAAACATGAAATGTGCGCGGAGCAGATGATCACAGGTCTACTTCGGAGCCACACACGAACATGACACGCAAGCGTCTGCTCCCCAGTCTGCTGATCAGTCTGTTGGTGACAACTTTGTTGTTGACCATGCGTGCTGCTGATCCCATCGCACTCAGCACTCTACGCGGGGCCGGTTTTGATACAATGCAGAGAATTTGGCCGCGGCATGACGCGGTCCCTCAGCCGGTGCGCATTGTTGATATCGACGAAGCGTCTTTAAAGGAACTCGGTCAGTGGCCCTGGCCGCGCACCCAACTGGCCAAACTTGTTGATGAACTGAATGAACTGGGCGCGTCGGTCGTTGCCTTTGATATTGTTTTTCCTGAAGCCGACCGCATGTCGCCTGACCTGATATTGAACAACCCCGCCGTAAGACAAGCCATTGGCGCAAACGCCATTAGCCCATCATTGCCACTCCCCAACAATGATGCAATTTTGGCCAAAGCAATCACAGGCCGACCCGTCGTAAATGCTTTCGCCACATCAACAGGTGTTTTGACAGAAACGCCCTTACTGAAAGCAGGCTTTGCGCAAACCGGCTTGCCCGCATTAAATGCGCCATTGCGGCTTGGTCGCCTCACGCAAAATTTGAAGATTCTCGATCAAGCGGCAGCGGGCTTGGGCAGCATCAATATTGACCTTGCGGGCGAGCAAGGCATCGCACGGCAAATCCCCCTGCTTTTTTCAGATGGTAAAAATTACTTTCCAAGCTTGGTTCTGGAAGCCCTGCGCGTGGCCCAGGGGGCCGACACTTATGTGATCAATGCGTCGGCCAACACAGAAAATGCGTTAGAATCAATCCGCATCGGCGCCATCGAAATCCCAGTCACCGAGCGCGGCCAGCTATCTGTTTATTACAATCACAACTCACCAGATCTTTATGTCTCTGCCGCGCGGGTTATCAACGGCACAGATCGCGAAGCACTCAGACCCCTTCTCGCTGGCCATATCGTATTAATCGGCACTTCGGCGGTGGGCCTGCTGGATACGCGTACATCTTCATTGGGTGAAGAAATCCCCGGCGTTTCGGTTCATGCGCAAGCCTTGCAACAGATTTTGTCAGGCACATTTCTGAACCGGCCAGAATGGGCCGCAGCCTCAGAAATCATATTCGTAGCGCTTATTGGTTTGCTGATTTCAATCGGCATGGCTTTCTTTCGTCCATTGCCTCTGGTGGCCAGTCTTTTTGTCATCATATCAGCGCTGGTCGTTTCGGCAGCCTATGCTTTCAAAAACCTTGGCTTGTTGATCGATATCACATTTCCGGTTTTGGCCGTGGCCACAATCTTCCTGACCACCATCGCCTTCAGGCTTTTGGTGACGGACCGGGAAGGCCGCCAATTGCGCAATGTCTTCAGCCACTATGTCGCCCCATCGATATTGAACGAAATCGAAAACAATCCAAAAGCGCTGAAACTCGGCGGCGAAATCCGTGACGTCACGGTGATGTTTGTCGATATTCAAAACTTTACCCCCATGAGCGAAAGCCTAAAACCCGAAATCCTCGTCAGCATCGTCAACAAATTGCTCAGTGCGTGCAGCGCCGGCATTCTTGAGTATGGCGGCACCATCGATAAATTCATTGGTGATGCCGTCATGGCATTTTGGAATGCGCCAATCGCACAAGCCGATCATCAATATCTCGCAAGCCTGGCCGCTCTCGAAATCCAAGCCAGAATCGAAGCTTTCAATGCCGAGGACGCGAACCGATCCATCCTTGAGCCTCACGGGTTTTGGCCTATTGCGATACGCGTCGGTCTGGCATCGGGCCAAGCCATCGTGGGCAATATGGGGTCATTGGAACGCTTTGATTATTCGGCTTTGGGCGAAACCGTTAACGTCGCTTCGCGGGCTGAAGGTGTTTGCAAACATGTCGGCCACAACATTGTCATAGCTGGCCTATTGCGAACCAAAACCTCAAGCCTTGCCATCATTCCAGCCGGCTCCATCATGATCCGTGGCAAATCCAAAAAAACGCCAATCCATCTGCTTCTTGGCAATGAAAGCTACGGCGACACGCCAGAGCATCGCAATTTCCTGGAACTCTATCATGCAATCATGGAAAAACTAAAAACCGGCAAGCACAGCCAAAGCCTGGAAAATCTGATCTCAACAACCAGAACTCAACATCCAACCCACGCAGCGTTCCTGGACAAACTGCAATATCGGACTGAGGACTACGAAAACACCACGCTCACGCCGTAGCGCGGTCGCCAATCGGCGGGCTGAATTGCAGGCCCATATCCCAAGGCAGATAAATCCACGTATCTTGGCTGACTTCAGTCACAAAAGTATCAACCAACGGTCGCCCCTGAGGTTTGGCATAAACCGTGGCGAAATGTGCTTTTGGCATCATTTCGCGAACCACTTTGGCCGTGGCCCCGGTGTCCACCAAATCATCAACAATCAGAACCCCAGCGCCCTTGTCAGCCCCAACAATCTCCGGTGAAACTGCCTTTAGAACTGAAATTTCTCCTTGTTTGTCATATTCATAAGAGGCGATGCACACGCTCTCAACCACGCGGATGCCCAGTTCTCGCGCCACAATGGCAGCCGGCACCAAACCACCGCGGGTGATCGCTACAACCGCTTTAAACGGCCCAGCCGATGAAAGCCGCCATGCTAAAGCCCGCGCATCCCGGTGAAATTGATCCCAGGAAACCGGAAAGCTCTTTTGCCACTTTTCATCCATCGCCAACCTCATGATCCAAAATGCAGTTTCGAGGCTCGTTCTATGCCGTTTCATTCAACTCAGTGCAATGGCAACGATTTGATCAACACTTGTTTCATACTTTCCCGCGAAGATGGTTACTCAATTGATTTGAAACAGGCTAAACCTCATGATTGACGCGCTTCTCAATGCTCTGGAAATTGCAAATATCGAAGTCCTTCATATTGCAATGCCAGAAGCCGCAATTAAAGACGTTTCAACGGCCCTGCTGCGAAAATGGAATTGCCAGAAATCGGATATCATAGGCAAACCATTGATGAAATTTGGCACTGGCCTGATTTCAGCCCGCCACATTCCAAGCACCAGCGGTGCCCAAGAGATCGAAATCAGCTACACTCCTCCCTTGGGCAGCCACGTCAAATCAATCTTCCGCACTCAAACTTGGAGCGAAACCGGTGAATCCACAATTTTATTGATCGGCCAACACGCCAGCCTTGAGCAAGCAGTCACCACCGAAAACAATGAAAAGCGATTGCAACTCGCCCTGCGTTCAGGTGGCTATGCCTTGTGGGATTACAATTATGAGACTGGCGAAACCTACAATTCACCAGAAATGTCGGAAGCCTTTGGAAATATCAACGGCGAGTTGAACTTCACAAATTTTAATAATCTGATCCACCCTGAAGACGCAGACAAAACCATCAGCAATAAAATAAGCATGGCTCCGTTTGGAACTGATCTCTTCCAGACCAGATATCGCGTTCGCACCAAGGCCGGAAATTATGCATGGATTGAATCAGCTGCGGGCCTGATCCGTGATCCGGCCACTGGAAAACCTTCAAAAGTCGTTGGGCTGTGCCGCAACATTGACGATCAAATGATCACGCTGGAGCGCCTCAAAAATTCAGAATTGATGTTAAAGCGCACGCAAGCCGTATCCCATCTCGGAAGCTTCAAATTGCGCGTTGAAAGCGGTGTTTCGCGCCTCACAGCGGAAATGGCGGCTCTTCTGGGCCTCGCCAATGCCATGGTACATCCCAATCTCAATACCTTTATCAAGATGATAGAGCCCGGCGACCGTGAAAAATTCTGCGAAGGCATAGAGCTTGCAAAACTTGGTAACCAAATCAAGAATCTCGAAATCGCGGTGAAAAAGAAATCCGGAGAACTTGAATATTTCCAAGTGACGATGGATCCCGAGCGCGGCAGCAATGGCGAAATCGAATCCATATTTGGTGCCTGCCAATGCGTAACCGAACGCAAAGCTTTGGAAAACAAATTCCAGCAGGCCCAAAAGATGGAAGCTGTGGGCCAACTGACTGGCGGAATCGCACATGACTTCAACAATCTGCTGATGGTAGTCATGGGCAATCTGCAATTGGTCGAACAACTGGTCAAAACCGATGAGCGCGCTTTGAAGCGCATCCGCGCTGCCATTCTAGCCTCTGAAAAGGGTTCCGACCTTACGCGTCGCATGCTGGCCTTCTCGCGTCAGCAGACCTTGCAAAACAAAGAACTCGCGGTCAATGATCTGTTATTCAGCATGCAAGACATGTTGAAACAGGCTTTGACCGCCATTGTCGATCTCAAAATCATGCCGGCCGAAGAGCTTTGGCCAGTCAAGGTCGATCAAACCATGTTGGAAACCGCCATTCTCAATCTCACCATCAATGCGCGCGACGCCATGGCCCCCAAAGGCGGCACACTGGTGATCGAAACCATGAATCGCAGCTTGGATGAAACCTATGCCAAAGCGCACGAAGAAGTCACACCCGGTGACTACGTGGAAATCTCCGTCACCGACACAGGCTCCGGCATTGCACCTGAAAATATTGAAAAAGTCTTCCAACCCTTCTTCACCACCAAGGGCCCGGAAGCTGGCTCCGGCCTTGGCCTTTCGATGATCTATGGCTTCGTTAAGCAATCAGGCGGCCATGTCAAAATCTACTCCGAAGTTGGTCACGGCACTGCTGTGAAAATCTATCTGCCGAAACTGAAAACAAGCACAAAGAAAGATGTCATAAAACGCCCAGCCGAATTGCAAGAGCATTTGCTGCGTGAACTAGGTGCCGTCACAGTCGAGGCCGAGCCAGCAACACCATCGCGCAAATTAAAAATCCTCGTCGTCGAGGATAACAACTCGGTGCGTGAAGTGGCCGCCGCCATGATCGATGAAATGGGCTATGAAACCCTCACTGCAATTAACGGCCATGAAGGCCTGAAAATGATTGATCAACACCGCGACATTGATTTGGTCTTGTCAGACGTGATCATGGCCGGCGGCATGAATGGCCCAGAACTGGCAGCCAAGGCGATCAAGATCAGACCCGAACTGAAAATCCTGTTTATGTCGGGTTATGCCCCAGGCTCCGTGCGCCAAATGCAAGATTTGCCCGACACCATCGAACTGGTGAACAAGCCCTTCACACGCAGTGATCTGACGGAAAAAGTGAAGAAGGCACTCGCCGCCTAAAGCCTCGTCCAACCACGGGCTTTTCCGGCAACCCGCAGGGCCTCGGCCATCATTTCCACCTCAAGCGCCACTTTTGCCAGTGCGTACTGGTCGCGCGAACGCAACACCAGATTTGTTGCATAGCCTTGCGCTGATTCAAATGGATATGAACCAATCGTTACATTGGCAAAATTGCTTTGAATCTCGCCCAATGGTTTGGCCGCATCGCCCTCTCCGCCCTGAAATTCAATGGTAATTGATTGTACCAGGTCTCCCTTGACGAGTTGAACCGACAAGCTCTCCATCATCGCCTGCATGATTTTGGGAACCCCCGCCATTACAAACACATTGCCGATGCGAAAACCCGGCGCTCTGGAAACCGGGTTATAAATCAGTGTTGCCCCTTCAGGAATCCGCGCCATACGCATCCGCACCTCATTGGCTTCGCGCCCCATTTCTGCAAAATAGGCCGTCAAGATTGCCACAGCTTCCCGGTGGTGCGAAATCCCCACACCAAACGCCTTGGCCATGCAATCAGCGGTAATATCATCATGGGTTGGCCCAATGCCACCGGTTGAAAACACATAAGTGTACCGCGCGCGCAGCGCATTCACCGCCGCCACAATATCGGCCTCATCATCCGCCACCACGCGGGCTTCCATCAGATCAATGCCCAGTGCTGAAAGATAATCCGCAATAAAACCTAGATTTTTGTCCTTGGTGCGACCAGATAGAACTTCATTGCCAATCAACAAAACAGCGGCAGTGGGGGCTTGTGTCATTATTATGTCTCGCTTCTCACAACGCTGTGCCACACATTGACCAAAACGAAAACCCCTGACAAAATGAAGCCATGACCAAAACCCAAACCTCACCGCGCGTCAAACTGCATAAACCTGAAGATTTCGCCGCCATGCGCAAGGCAGGCCATCTCACAGCCATGGCGCTGGATGAGATTACCCCCCTGGTGCTGCCGGGTGTGACCACTGAAGCAATCGATGAATTCTTCATGGATTTTGCCTCTACCCATAAAATCCTGCCTGCCACCTTAAATTATCGCGGCTACCGTAAGGCGTGCTGCACGTCGATCAATCACGTCGTCTGCCATGGCATTCCCAATGATAAGCCACTGCGTGAAGGCGACATTGTCAACATTGATGTCACCTTCATCGTTGATGGCTGGCATGGTGATGCCAGCCGCATGTATGCCATTGGTGAAATTAGCCGCGCGGCTGAGCGTTTGATTGACGTCACTTACGAAAGCCTGATGCGCGGCATTGCCGTGGTCAAGCCCGGTGCCCATTTAGGCGACATCGGCCATGCCATCCAAACCTATGCTGAGGGTGAGCGCTGCTCCGTGGTGCGCGATTTTTGCGGCCATGGTCTGGGCCAAGTGTTTCATGATCACCCCAATGTGCTGCATTATGGCAAGGCTGGCGAAGGCGTTGAATTAAAGCCCGGCATGTTCTTTACCATTGAACCCATGATCAATCTGGGCAAACCGCATGTGAAAATCTTGAATGATGGCTGGACAGCCGTGACGCGTGATCGTTCACTCTCCGCCCAGTTTGAACACTCCATCGGTGTAACTGAAACCGGCTGCGAAATTTTCACTCTGTCACCAAAGGGCCTTGATCGCCCAAGTGCCAAAATCTGAAATGGCCAAAGGTCTCGAAGACGCGTCAGGTCACCCCACTTTTCTGGGTCACCGTGAGCGTCTGCGGGAACGGTTTGTTATTGGCGGAACATCAGCCCTGCCCGACTATGAATTGCTCGAACTGGTTTTGTTCCGTGCCATCAAACGCGGCGACACAAAACCCATTGCCAAGGCATTGATCGCGCGGTTTGGAAGCTTTGCTGAAGTCGTCAGTGCCGAACCAGAGCGCTTGATGGAAGTGAAAGGTGTGGGGCCTGCTGTCGCCACCGAAATTAAATTGATCCAGGCTGCCGCCTTGCGTTTGTCGCGCGGCGAAGTCATCAACCGGCCATTCCTGAGCAGCTGGCAAGCCATCATTGATTATTGCCATGCCGCCATGGCCTTTGCCGAAATTGAAAGTTTCCGCCTGCTGTTCATCGACAAGAAAAATCAATTGATTGCCGATGAAGTGCAACAA
>JAYVXY010000268.1:0-2957 GCA_043784785.1 Aestuariivirga sp.
TTTAGCGGCCGCTCGGCAGTTCCCGCCGCACCCGGCTGCCTCGCCAAGGGTGATTTGGTTTATACCTTGGGCAAGCCCCATGGCAGCGGCGATACGGCCCGCGTTGGTTCACTCGAATCAAAACATTTCGGCCGCGCCGTGGCCTATGGCAAGTTCGGCTATCCTGATGCCATGGTGCTTCACATGGGAACCCAACGCGGCGAATCGGGCGGGCCGGTGTTTGATAAATCCGGCCATCTGGTCGGCATGGTCGTAAGCACGCTTTCAGACACGCAAGGCAATTCGATTAATTTGGCCCACGCCATCCCATCCACGTCGCTGGCAAACTTCTTCTGCTCAACCACATCCTGTGGACCAGATTGGAAAGCCTTGGCGGCACGAAATATGGATAGTTGCGGCTAATCCCCTTTCACAAAGGCAATGATTTCACGCAAGAACACATCGCCAAATTGTTCAAGCTTCACTTCGCCAACACCTTGCACCTCGGCAAAATCCCATTTCGTCAGTGGCTTTTTTTCGGCCATGTCGATCAACGCCCGATCGGGAAAGATAATATAGGCCGCAACACCGCGCTGCTTGGCGAGCTTCAATCGCAGCCCTTTAAGCCGCTGCAATAATTCTTGGGCGCGCGGATCAATCTTGGCAACTAAGGCCGCCTTTTTATCCTTGCGGGTAATGCGAATAGCTTCCGCACGATAGCGGAATTCACCTTGGCCCCCGGCAAGTTGCCGCCCCTTGGGTGTTAAAATAATTCCGCCAAAGCCATCTTCATTCTTGCTGAGCATCCCTCCCGAAACCATCTGCCGCACCATTGATTGCCAATGCGTGCGGCTGTGATCACGGCCCAAACCAAATGCGAGAAGCTTTAAATGACCCGTCTGTTGAACCTTGTCGGTGAGTTGCCCCAGCAAAATATCCGCTAGATAAGCTGCACCAAAACGACTGCCCGTTTGCCTGACAGCTTCAACCACTTTGCATGCATCCGCAGTGCCATCAATCATCTCTGTTGGATCAAGGCACACGTCGCAATTGCCGCAAGGCAATGACTCTTCGCCAAAATAAGATAGCAAGATTTGCCGCCGGCAGCTTGGCGCATCAGCATAAGCAACCAAAGAATCAAGCCGCTGCAACTCGCGCCTGCGGCGGTCTTCGCCACTGCCTTCATCATCAATAAAGCGCCGCCGCATCATGATATCTTGCTGACCATAAAACATTTGCGCATGAGCCGGCTCACCATCACGCCCCGCTCGGCCAATCTCTTGATAATAAGCATCAAGTGACGAAGGCAAATCAGCATGCACCACAAAGCGCACATCAGGCTTGTCAATACCCATGCCAAAGGCAATTGTTGCGCACACAACAACCGCAGGCTCAGTCATGAAGGTGTTTTGGTTTTCAGCGCGCAACTCAGGTGACAGGCCAGCATGATAGGCAATCGACCGAAAGCCCTCGCCCTTCAAAAAAGCCGCCCACTCCTCTGTACTCTTGCGCGAGAGAGAATAGATAATACCGCTTTCAGCTTTATGATCCTCAAGAAAGTCCAAAATTTGTTTCTTGGTATTATTCTTCGGCGCAACGGCCAACTGAATGTTGGGCCGGTCAAAACCCGCAACATATTCATCAGCCGCTCCACCAAACATCTTGCTCACAATATCTTCGCGGGTCGATTGATCAGCCGTAGCAGTAAAGGCACCAATTGGCACTTCCGGAAAGATCTTGGACAAGTTTTGTAAAGCTGCATATTCTGGACGAAAAGAAGCGCCCCATTGCGAAATACAATGCGCTTCATCCACCGCAATCATCCGCACATCAAGTTTTTTCAGCGCCGCTATCATTTGCGCGGTCATCAATCGCTCTGGCGCCAGATACAAAATCTTCACGGCACCCGAAGCAACACGCCGCCAAATATCGACATTTTCTTCGCGTGAAAGTGACGAGTTGATGGTTTCCGCCTCAACCCCCGCCAGCTTCAACGCCGCAACTTGGTCTTGCATCAAAGCAACCAAAGGCGAAACCACCACTGCCAGCCCTCCCATTGCCAGAGCCGGAACCTGATAGCAGAGCGACTTGCCAGAGCCAGTCGGCATAACCGCCAAAACATTGCGCCCCGCCATAAGGCAATCCACCACCTGTTTTTGGCCGGGGCGAAATTCCTCAAAACCAAAAATCTGGCGTAAAACCGCTTGCGTACCCAAAACCACCATCCCATATGCGATTAGAGAGGAATCACTGTGGACATCCTCAAACTGCTGACACCTAATCGGCGTATCTGCTGGCATAATGCAACACATATTGAATACGTTCACGTTTTGATCTAATTGAGAGTCCATGTCATACAAACGAGTCATCTCCGTTCAGGGTGCCCGCGAGCACAATCTGAAAAACATCTCCGTCGATTTGCCGCGCGATAAACTGATCGTGTTCACGGGGCTTTCCGGCTCAGGTAAATCATCCCTCGCCTTCGACACAATCTATGCTGAGGGCCAGCGCCGCTATGTCGAGAGCCTGTCGGCCTATGCGCGTCAATTCTTGGAAATGATGCAGAAGCCCGATGTTGATCAGATCGACGGGCTTTCACCTGCGATCTCCATCGAGCAAAAAACCACCAGCCGCAACCCGCGCTCGACCGTGGGCACGGTAACCGAGATCTATGACTATATGCGCCTGCTGTTTGCGCGCATTGGTGTGCCTTATTCGCCTGCCACAGGCCTTCCCATTGAGGCGCAAACCGTCACACAAATGGTTGATCGCACCTTGGGCATTGAGGAAGGCACAAGGCTTTATCTGCTTGCGCCAATCGTGCGCGGTCGCAAAGGCGAATATCGCAAGGAATTGGCCGACCTCCAGAAAAAGGGTTTCCAACGCGTAAAGGTGGATGGCGTGTTCCACGAAATCGACGCTGTGCCTGCCCTTGATAAGAAATTCAAGCACGACATTGATGTCGTGGTTGACCGCCT
>JAYVXY010000269.1:0-27342 GCA_043784785.1 Aestuariivirga sp.
TCCGGCAAGCAGGCCTCGCTGGGCAAGGCGGTGGGCGATGATTTCCGCGAGCGGAAGATCACCTTGCCTGTGGTTCTCTCGTTCCGGCGCGGCGCTGAAGAAGAACGCAATTTCTGGAAGCGCGTGATGGAAGACGGCAATCAGACCGATGATGATCTGATCTATGCCACCAAGCTGATGGAACGGCACGGCGCATTGGCTGACACCATCGAACGCGCCCGGCATTATGGTTCGATGGCGTGTGATGCCTTGGCGATTTTTCCCGATAGCGAATGGAAAACGGCGCTGCTGGAGACCGTGGCGTTTTGTATTTCGCGGGCGCATTGAGTTTTTACTTTCCCCTTCCTACCGTCACCATTGCGAAGGCAAGGGGTCAGCTTTAAGTATCGAAACGTGCTGTAAAAAAGCGGGATGCTTGCCTTCGCAAGCATGACGGATCTAGGGGTTATTGTTGATTATCATTGAGGTGTTTGCACCATGATAAAAACCATTGCCCCCGTTTCACCGGGTGAAATGCTCGAAGAGGAATTCTTATTGCCGTTGGCTATGAGTAAATATCGCTTGGCCAAAAACCTTGGTGTACCCGCACAACGCATTGGCGATATTATTTCGGGCAAGCGAGGGATTACTGCGGATACGGATTTGCGCCTGTGCCGATTCTTCGGACTTTCTGATGGGTGGTGGCTTCGGCTGCAAGCCAATTACAATACGGTGATCGCAAAGAAGAAATTGGCGGCGGAACTGGCAAAGATTGTGCCGTTGGTGAAGGCTGCTTGACTTCCCCGGCCAACCCCCTAACCTTAACATCGTTCGCGTAAATCACCCATCGCGGGAGAGACTGGGCCTTGTGTCCAGCGCCGAAGGAGCAACCGCCCCGGAAACTCTCAGGCAAATGGACCGCTGGGTGAACGTAAACTCTGGAGAGCAGAGGTGGTTTAAAAGCCATCGCTCACCGAAGGAGAAAGCTTGGCCGTGTCGGAGTGACGGTTCGGGTGAAAACTCTCAGGTTCCTGACAGAGGGGGCAGACTCAGTATGAACTGGGTTTTGCTCTAACTTGTCAGGAGACCAAATTTGACCGAAGACATTCTTCAACGCACCCCGCTTTATGATGCCCACAAAGCCTTGGGCGCCAAGCTTGTGCCCTTTGCTGGCTATGAGATGCCGGTGCAATATCCAACGGGCGTTTTGGCCGAACATAATTGGACACGCCAGAATGCGGGTCTGTTCGATGTATCTCACATGGGGCAATGCTTCATCATCGGGCGGGATTTTGAAAAAACTGCGCACGCCATGGAAAAAATTGTGCCCGCTGATATTTTGGGCCTTGCACCACGCCAGCAGCGCTATTCGCAAATCCTCAATGAAGAAGGTGGCATTCTCGATGATTTGATGATCACGCGACACGACACCAATGGCTGGCTTTTTGTGGTGGTCAATGCCTCGCGCAAAAAATTCGACTATGAGCGATTTGCTAAACATTTGCCGCGCGATCTCATCCTGAAAATTGGTGACGATCTCGCACTCCTGGCACTGCAAGGCCCGAAAGCTGAGGACGTGATAACCGGGCTGGTGCCGGCCATTGCCACACTCGAATTCATGCAGAGTGGTTATTTTGACATTGCTGGAATTCGCGCGGCCGTCTCGCGCTCGGGCTATACAGGCGAAGACGGATTTGAAATTTCAGTGCCAGCCACGCAAGTTGCAGCATTGTGGAATTTGCTATTGGCTGATCCTTTGGTGAAACCAATTGGTTTGGGCGCGCGCGACTCGTTGCGGCTTGAGGCGGGTCTTTGTCTTTATGGCCATGACATTGATGAAACCACTTCGCCAGTGGAAGCCGCGCTCACATGGTCGATTGCCAAGCGGCGGCGTGTAGAGGGTGGCTTTTTTGGCGCGGCCCGCGTGCAAAAGGAATTGGCGCAAGGTGTTTCGCGCAAACGCGTTGGCATAAAACCCGAGGGCCGCGCGCCAGCCCGCGATGGCACGGAGATTCAAGATATTGCCGGGCGCAAAATTGGCGCCATCACATCAGGCGGCTTTGGGCCAACAGTCGGCGGGCCGATTGCGATGGGTTATGTTGAAGCTGCTTCTGCTGAAGCCGGGACGCCTGTGCAACTGATCGTACGCGGGCAAGCCATGCCAGCACATATTGTCAAACTTCCATTCATTCAAAAAAACTTCAAACGTTAAGGGGACTTCCATGAGCAAAGTATTTTCAAAAGACCATGAATGGGTTGTGGTGAATGGCGATATCGCCACCATCGGCATCACCAACCATGCGCAGGAACAATTGGGCGATGTGGTGTTTGTGGAGCTGCCAAAAATTGGCGCGAAGGTGGATAAGGATGCATCCATCGCCGTGGTTGAAAGTGTGAAAGCCGCCAGCGAAGTCTATGTGCCGGTTTCGGGACAAGTCGTGGCGATCAATGATGAGTTGACGGGCGACCCCGCCTTGGTCAACCGCGATGCAGAAGGCGAGGCCTGGTTTTTCAAAGTGAAACTATCCAAGCCCGATGAATTGTCCACGCTGATGGATAAGGCTGCTTATGACAAGTTTGTGGGTTGACTGAAAATTGTGTTTCCATTTCATCCGTCATGCCAGCCTGCGCTGGGGTGACGGATCTAAATAAATTTTGGAGTTGCAAATGACTACCGACTTTATCCCCCGCCACATTGGCCCATCGGCTTCCGACACTTCAGCCATGCTCAAAGAACTCGGTGCATCATCGCTCGACGCGTTTATCAATACAGCGGTGCCGATGAAAATCCGTTCAAAGCGCGCGCTGGAGATGCGCCCGGCAATGAGTGAGCGTGATGCGCTTTCGCATTTGCGCAAGGTGGCGGATAAAAACCAGGTTTTCACATCGATGATCGGTATGGGGTATTATGGCACGATCACGCCATCGGTCATCCTGCGCAATGTTCTGGAAAATCCCGGTTGGTACACAGCCTATACGCCCTATCAAGCGGAGGTGAGCCAAGGCCGCCTTGAAGCGCTGTTGAACTATCAGCAAATGGTTGTTGATATGACGGGCATGGAGATTGCCAATGCTTCGCTGCTGGATGAGGCCACCGCAGCGGCAGAAGCCATGGCCATGGCCAAGCGCGTGGCGAAATCATCTGCTTCGGTTTTCTTCTGTGATGCCGACACCCACCCGCAAACCATTGCGGTTTTGCAAACGCGGGCGCGCGGCTTTGGCATTGAGATTGAGTTGGGAGACCCACTTGTTGATTTGAAACCCGCCAAGGTTTTTGGTGCGCTTCTTTCTTACCCAGGATCGTCGGGCCAGCTTCGTGATTTCACATCGGTGATTGCTGATTTACATGGCGCTGGCGCCTTAGCGATTATTGCTTCAGATCTGCTGGCTTTGGCTTTGATCAAACCGCCCGGTGAAATGGGGGCTGATATTGTGTTTGGCTCGGCGCAGCGCTTTGGTGTGCCTATGGGTTATGGCGGGCCGCATGCGGCTTTTTTTGCGACCAAGGATGAATATAAGCGGGTGATGCCGGGCCGCTTGATTGGGGTTTCGGTTGATGCAAAGGGGGGCCGCGCGCTTCGCATGGCATTGCAAACCCGTGAGCAGCATATCAGGCGCGAAAAGGCCACCAGCAACATATGCACTGCGCAAGTTCTGCTTTCGGTCATGGCGGCCATGTATGCCGCTTATCATGGGCCGGAAGGCGTTCGCGCCATTGCCGCCCATGCGCATAAATGTGCCGTGCGGTTTGCTGGCGCGGTGAAGGCCGCTGGCTTTTCAATTGTGAATGAGAGTTTCTTTGACACTGTGACGGTGCGCGTTTCTGGCGGTGCCAGGAAAATTATCGCAGTGACGAAAAAGCAGCGCATCAATTTGCGGGTCGTTGATGCGGATCATGTTGCAGCTTCATTTGACGAGTCGACACGGGAAGATGATTTAATCCGTGCACTGAGTGTTTTTGGTGCAAAACCTGGTTCTGGTGGCTCTGGCATTCCCAATAATTTGCAACGTCAGTCCAAATACCTCACGCACCCTGTTTTCAGCTCCTATCATTCTGAAACTGAGATGATGCGCTATCTGCGCCATCTGCAATCCAAGGATTTGGCTTTGGATCAAGCCATGATTGCGCTGGGTTCCTGCACCATGAAGCTGAATGCGGCCAGCGAGATGATTCCTGTGACGTGGCGAAATTTCGGCCACATGCACCCCTTTGCACCTGTTGATCAGGCCAAGGGCTATGCGGAATTGTTTGCTGATCTCGAAAAAATGCTGTGCGAGATCACTGGGTTTGATGCGGTTTCACTGCAACCCAATGCGGGCAGCCAAGGCGAATTTGCCGGGTTGCTGGCCATTCGCGGATTTCACGATGCCAACAAGGCCAAGAATCGCGATGTGTGTTTAATTCCGGTTTCGGCCCATGGCACCAACCCAGCATCTGCTGCCATGTGTGGCATGAAGATTGTTATTGTGGCCTGTGACGCGCACGGCAATGTGGATGTGGCTGATCTGGAAGCCAAGGCGAAGGCCAACGCAGCCAATCTCGCGGCATTGATGATTACTTATCCTTCAACACACGGCGTGTTTGAAGACAGCATCATCGATATTTGCCGGATCATTCACGACAATGGTGGCCAAGTTTATCTGGATGGTGCGAACTTAAATGCCCAAGTGGGATTGATGCGGCCAGCCGAATTGGGTGCTGATGTGTGCCACATGAATTTGCACAAGACATTTTGTATTCCCCATGGTGGCGGGGGGCCGGGTATGGGGCCAATCGGTGTGCGCGCTCACCTCATCCCCCATTTGCCTGGACATAATGTGGTGGCTGTCGATAAACGCAAAAAACACGCAGTTTCGGCGGCCCCCTGGGGTTCTGCGTCAATCTTGCCGATCTCATGGATGTATATCGCCATGATGGGTGGCGAGGGTTTAACGCAGGCGACTAAGATGGCCATTCTCAATGCCAATTATATGGCCAAGCGCTTGAACCCGTATTTCCCTGTGCTTTATACAAGTGCTTCTGGCCATGTGGCGCATGAATGCATTATTGATTTGCGCTGGCTGAAGGAGCGCACAGGGATTTCGGTTGAAGATGTGGCCAAGCGCTTGGCTGATTATGGCTTTCACGCGCCGACCATGAGCTTTCCGGTAGTTGATACATTGATGATTGAACCCACCGAATCTGAAGCCAAGCGTGAGCTTGATCGGTTCTGTGATGCGATGATTGCAATTGCAGCTGAGATTGCCGATGTTGAAACTGGTAAGGCCGACAAGACCGATAATGTGTTGAAAAACGCACCACATACGCACCGCGAACTGTTTGGCGAATGGAAACACCCTTATTCCAAAGAACAGGCCTTCTTCCCGCTCAAAGGTTACAGCAACGACAAATATTGGCCGACCGTGGCACGGGTCGATAATGTTTATGGTGACCGGAATCTCATGTGCCTGTGCCCGCCGCTGGAGGATTATCTGGAGGCGGCGGAGTAGAAATAAAAAACCCAGCCATAAAGACCGGGTTTTTGAATTTTGATTTCGTTTTTTATTAGTTGAGTCGAGTTTTAACCGCAGTGATTGATTCTGCAATCAGTTTCGCGCCTGATTTTTGTTCAGCGATCAATTTGGTTGCAGCGCTGACGGCCAAGTCGGTGGCAATCGAGCGGACTTCCTTGGTGGCGGCGGCTTCGGCCTGAGCAATCTTTTGCTCGGCCTGCTTGGTGCGGCGGGCAATGGTTTCGGTCAATTTCTTGCGGGCTTCTTCGGCATAGGCAACAGCATCGGTTTTTGCCTGGGCAATAATGTTTAGCGCCTCCTTTTCGGCATCCAAACGCTTTTGCTTATAATCAGCCAGCAGTTTTTCAGCATCTTCACGCAGCTTGCGCGCATCGGCCAATTCCTTGGCGATGAGGTTGGCGCGATTATCAAGGGCAGCGCCGGCTTTTTTGTGAGCACCAGCGTAAAAAACGATACCGAGGAAAATAACAAGAGCAACAAGAGCGAAGAAGGTTTGATCAAACATCATGTTCTCCTAGCGCTTGATGGAAGCGATGGCCTTGGCCACAGCAGCTTTGGTTGTTGTTCCGCCCGTCAGGCTGGCCACAATATCAGCAGCCGATTCACCGGCAATGGTTTCAACCGATTCCATCGCCTTGGCTTTGGCTTTGGCAACACGGGCTTCAGCTTCCTTGATCTTCTGGGCAAGGCCCGCATCAAGGGTTGCTTGCTCACCATCGATTTGCGAAGTCACTTTGGCTTTGGTGTCGCGCGCAATATCATTGGCGTTGCTGCGTGCATCGGCCAAAGCTTTTTCATAATGCTTCACAGCGGCTTCAGTTTCATCTTTCAATGCTTGAGCCCGTGCCACGTCACCATCAACCTGGGCTTTGCGCCTTGCTAAAATCGCGCCCAGCTTTGGCAATACCAGGCGGCTCATAGCTAAATAAAGTGCGCTAAAGAAAATAACCAGCCAGAACAGCTGTGATGGAAATGAAGTTGCATCAAGCGGTGGAAATACGCCGCTGCCGCCTTCTGCTTCTGTGGTTTCGGTTGTGGTCGTTGCCATAACTCAAGCCTCAAATGAAATATTGGGCCAGCCCTGATGGGCCAGCCCGATTATAGATGTTCGGTTCGCTTACTTAACGAACAGCAGAACGAGCGCTACAACGAGCGAGAAAATGCCCAAGCCTTCAGCCAAGGCAGCGCCGATCAGCGCGTTGGTGAATTGTTGGCCAGCAGCAGCCGGGTTGCGCAAAGCGCCTGCCAGATAGTTGCCGAAAATATGGCCCACACCGATGCCGGCGCCGCCCATGCCGAGGCAAGCAATACCTGCGCCGATGTATTTTGCTGAAACTGGATCCATTTTAGTTCTCCTCGAAGTTTAGGTTTTGGTTAAATTGGGTTAGTGACTTTATCAATTAGTGGCTGGGATGAAGTGCGTCGTTCAAATAAACGCAGGTCAAAATTGCGAAAACAAAGGCCTGAAGGAAGGCCACGAGAAATTCAAGCGCGGTGAGCGCTACGGCCATGCCGAGCGACAGAACTGATGAGAGAGCGATAATGCCGCCTGCTGCAATCATGCTGACCACAAAGCCCGCGAAGACTTTCAAAACGATGTGTCCGGCCAACATGTTGCCGAACAAACGCAGCCCAAGGCTGATCGGGCGCGACAGAAATGAGATGACTTCAATTGGTGTAATTGCAAGCAACATATACCAGGGGACGCCATGTGGCGTGAACAATTTGAACCAACCGAGGCCGTGCTTGGAAATGCCGACGACGATAACAAGCCCAACAACGAAAACCGCCAATGAAGCAGTCACAATAACATGGCTTGTGACAGTGAAGAAATAAGGGAACATGCCCAGCATGTTGGCGATCAATACAAATGAGAACAGCGAGAACACCAGCGGGAAGAAGGCCAAGCCTTCTTCGCCCAGCACATTCTTCACCATATTGTGGATCATCGAATACCACATTTCACCAACAGATTGCAGGCGGCTTGGAACCAATTCGCCTTTGCGCGCTGCTAGTGACAAAATCAAAGTGATCAAAGCCACATTTATGGCCATAAACAATGCCGAATTGGTAAAGCTGATCTGATATCCGCCCAAGTTGAACGGGCCGAAAATATCATGCAGTCTGAATTGGTGGATAGGATCGTTGACCACTATTTATCGTCCTCATCTTCATCATCAGCCGCAGGCGGCTTCATCGTATTCAGTCTTGCGGCGGCTGGCGGCACTCGATTGGCTGCCCGCGCCATATTCAATATGCCGGCACCAAAGCCGACCATCAGAAAAATAATCATAAACAGTGGCAGCGTGTTGAACAACCTGTCCAATCCATAGCCCACCGCGGCACCCACCAAAATGCCAGCAACAAATTCACTGACCAATCGGTAGCCCTTGGAATAATCCTGGGCTGCGCCATAGTTTCTTGTCGGTGCTTCCACCTTATCTTGCACTTTCTTTTCAGCAGCAAGGCGGCTGGAAAGATCATTCAAGCGGCTGGAAATATCGCCAAGCTTTGCGTCATCCGCTGGAGGTATATTTTTATCGCCCGGACGTGCCATTTTTCATGCCTCTCCCTAACGAAAAAAGCCCCCCAAAGGCCGTTTCTCAAAGCGCGCTCTTGATAGTTACACAGCGTTTAGGTGTCAAGCTGTGGTTGTGCGTTTTAAGAGATTGAATTCGTTTGAATAATTCGAGGTTTCTGGCGCTGCGTCGAAAAGTCCGGCTGGCGAGAGGGATGATTCTGGTTTTCGACTGACACAAAACGCCAAACTCAATGTCCGTCACCCCGGCGACCTTGCTCTGCGAAGCGTTGCTTCGCTACGCGAAGGCAGAGAGGCCGGGGTCCAGCTAGATAAAGTTGAAATGTCTGGAAGGTAGTTGGATGCCAGCCTTCGCTGGCATGACGGTTGGAGGGGTTATAGCAGATTCCTTTTTTTTAAATCTGCCTTCAATTCCTCCGGCGTTGTAAAATGATGGGCCTTCATGCCCACGGCTTCAGCGCCTTTCACGTTTTTCAATGAGTCGTCGATGAACAGGCAATCGGCCGCCACCAGCTTATTACGCTTCAACAGCGCCTCATAAATCGCCGCATCTGGCTTGATCAGTTTTTCATCGCCGGAAACCACAATATCGCGGAACAGGTTCAGAAACGGAAAGCGCAGCTTGGCTTCGCGGAATTTTTCATGATTCCAGTTGGTGATGGCATAAAGTGGCGTGCCCTTTTGGTGAAGGACTTCGAGAATATCGACACTGCCCGCAATAGCGCCGGGGACCATTTCATGCCAGCGCTCATCAAAGGCTTTGATTTCAGCGGCATGATCCGGATGGCGGGCGGTTGCTTCCAGCACAGCTTCGGCAAATGTGCGGCCACGATCTTGTTCCAGGTTCCAAGCATTGGTGCAGACATTGGCCAAGAACCATTCCATCTTGGCTTCATCATCAAAAATCTTGCGATAGAGGTGGCGCGGATCCCAAGTGACGAGAACCATGCCGATGTCGAAAACAATGTTCATTGCTGTGTATCCGGTTTTGGAAGAAGGGGTTCATACATCATGATGGCATGATTGTCGGTGATAAATTCTTCGCTCAACATCTCGTTGTCATGAATGTCGATGCGCTTGCGCCACAGGCTGTTGTGACGCGAATAACCACCCCAATATTCCTGTTTGATTTCATGGTCGCGCTCGTAAACTTCGAAGCGATGATGTTGTTCAGTATTGCTGCGCCATGAACCATGCAGCCAATCGCCCTTGGTTGAAAGGCGCAATTGATATGTGTCTTCGGTTGGATTGGTGATTTGCAGATCAATGTAGTTATAGGAACAGGTGGCGCCAGAGGCGAAAGGCTGGGTGCGGCCAGCATCGGGGAACACGTCAAAGCCATGGCGCCAACGCTCGGCAATCTTAAGATCAGTGTGGATCGCCATCCAATAAATCATGTTGGTCATTTGGCATAATCCACCGCCCACATCCTGTTGGATGGTGCCATTGCGCAAAACCAGCCCCACTTTAAAGCCGCGAACACGCGTGGGCTTTCCGACCATGCGCCAAAATGAAAATACCTCGCCTGGTTTGAGGATCAACCCATCGATGCAAGATACTGCGATTTCGAGCGAAGCTTTTTTGTTGATTTGCAACTGCATATCCACACCCGAAAGTTTGCGCAACATGGGTGTGCCGTGTTGGGCATGAATGTGGCTCAAGTTTTCGGTTTGGCGGTGCGAGGCGTATTTGGTGCTTGTTAGATACCAAGACACACGCCGCTTATTGATGAACCACGCCTTGCCGAGTTTGAGGCGGAGGGGGGAGCGGTGGATGGGTTTGGGGATTTGGTGTGGTTGGGTCATTATTGTCGCCTCATCCCCAAATCCGAAATCAACTTGCCTCAGCCAATTGTTCCGCCTCTTCCAAATTCACCGATACCAATTGCGATACGCCGCGCTCCATCATGGTGACACCAAACAAACGGTGCATGCGGGCCATTGTTAATGGATGGTGGGTGATGATGAGGAATCTCGTTTCGGTGCGTTGAAGCATGGCATCAAGCAGATTGCAGAAGCGCTCAACATTATGATCATCAAGCGGCGCATCGACTTCGTCGAGCACGCAAATGGGGGATGGGTTGGTGAGGAACACAGCGAAAATCAAAGAAAGCGCTGTAAGGGTTTGCTCACCGCCCGAAAGCAAGGAAAGTGTGGTTGGCTTTTTGCCTGGCGGATGGGCCATAATTTCAAGGCCTGCTTCCAGTGGATCATCCGACTCGATCAATTGCAGTTCAGCATTTCCGCCGCCAAACAAAGTGGTGAACAACTCGCCGAATTTATCATTCACAGTGCCGAACGCATCAAGCAAACGCTGGCGGCCTTCCTTATTCAGACTGCCTATCCCGCCGCGCAATTTGGCGATGGCCTGAACCAGTTCGTCTTTTTCGGATTTCATTTTGTCGAGTTGTTCGCCCAAGGCTTGGGCTTCTTCGTCGGCGCGCAAGTTTACCGCACCTAAGCGTTCCCGATCTTCACGCAGATTTACCAGCTTCTTTTCGATTTCATCGGCGGCCGGTAGCTTTTCTACATCCACCTCGGCCTTAGCCAAAATCTCTTGCGGTTCACATTGCAAGGCTTCGGAAATGCGGCTGATGCAATGTTCGTGACGGCTGTTGGAGGATTCCAACCTTGCGCCCAAACGCGCATGATCTTCGCGCGACGTGGCGGCCAGTTCTTGAGCAATACGCAAGGCTTGATCAGCGGCGCGCACATTATTTTCAGCTTCGGCCAAAGCATCAGCCGCCAATTTGCGGCCCTGCTCGGCTTCGCTCAATGTGTTCATCAAGGTCAAGCGCCGGTCGGCCAATTGCTTGGGCATTTGGCTCATTTCAGCGAGCGCACTTTCGGTTTCATCCATACGTTTGGCCAGAAGCCCTGATTGCTCCTTGGCTTTGGCGGCACGACTGTTCCATTGATCTTGTTCGGCGGCGATGGCCTTCAAGCGCTCGGCCCGAATGCGGGCTTCGCGTTCCAGCCCATCATGCTTGGCGCGGGCTTCGGCATAGGTGGCGCGTTCGCCATTGAGCACATCGCGCAGTTTTTGCACTTGCGCTTGCAGGCCATCAGCAGCGGGAAGTGCGGCAAATTCCGCATGGGTTGAATCATGGGCGGCGCGGGCTTCAATAATGCGGGCCGCAGAGCTGCGGGCGGCTTCCTCAAGCGAGGCCGTTTGCGCTGCCGTTTCCGCCATGCGGCGTTCATGGGCCTGCAACGCTTGGCGCGCGACATCCAAAGCCGAGCGTGTGGTGCGGGCGTTTTCGCGTTTTTCACGCTCACCGCGCACACCATTTTCCACAGCAACGCGCACTTGCTCAAATTCGGTTTTCAAGGCTTCAGCAACGGCGATGGCCAGCTTCATTTCTTCTTCAATTGAAGACAGGCGGTTGCGTTCAGCCAGGCGCTTTGCCGCCGCACTTGGCGCATCAGCAGCAGCGGTAAAACCATCCCAGCGCCACACATCACCTTCAACCGAAACCAGGCGTTGGCCCGGTTTCAATTGCGCCTGCAACGCCGCACCTACAGCTTGCGACACAACGCCGACATGCGAGAGAATGCGGGCCAAGGCCTGTGGCGCTTCGACAAATTGTGAAAGCGCTGCCGCATCGCCGGGCAGTGCCGCCACCTGATCCAGCGGCGGCAGGCCACGCCAGAACACGGGTGCGCCCTCATCAGCTGAGGCTTCAATATCTTCACCAAGGGCTGCGCCCAAGGCCGCTTCATAGCCACGTTGCACGGAAATCTGATCCACCAGTTGTGGCCAGAGATCGCCACCACCGGCTTTCAACAAATTCGTCAGTGTACGGACTTCTGTTTGCAAGCGATCAGACTTGCGACGCGCCTCATCAAAAGCCTGGCGTTTGTCGGCTTCCAATTGGCGCGAAACACGCAAAGCCACTTCGGCGTGGCTGGCAGCTTGCTCCGACTCCTGCATCGTGGTTTCAGCCACGGCAACGGCAGAAGCCAGTGTTGCGCCGTCAGCTGTTGAACCAACGCGCGCGGCCAAAGCTTGGCGGCGCTGTTCAATGTCTGCGGCTTCGCGTTCAAGTTTGGCAATGCGGTTTTGATGATCGGCAATGGTGCGTTCAAAGGCGGCGCGCTGGGCCGACAATTCGGACAATCGGTTATTGGCTTCATCTGCCGCTTCCTGCGCACGCGCCAGGGAGGCTGCTGATTCTTGCAGCAAGATTGCTGCTTCTGAGCGCAAGTCAGAATCCTGGTTCAATGATGTTTCAAGGTTAGCTGCTTCGGCTTGAAGCTTTACAATCACGCCATCTGTATCTTGCATCAATTCTTCTTCGCGGCGCAAATCGGCGGCAGCTTGGGTGCGGCGTTGCTTGAGTTCGGCAATGCGGCTTTCAACGCGCTTTTCTTCCTCGTCAAGGCTCACGCGTTCCAGCGTCATGCGCTGCAAAACCGCGGCGCGAATGGTTTCTTGCTCACGCAAATTGGGCAGGGTTTCGCCCAATTCATCGCGCTGGCGCAAGGCTTGCGAAGCTGCAACTGTGTGTTCGCCCAAAATGCGCGTTGCGGCATTCAGCGCCTGAGTATCGGCATTCATGGCCTCTGCCGCATCGCGCCAGGCGACGAACAATCCGGCGGCTTCCAGCTTGCGAATATCAGCCGACACTTGCTTATATTTCAGCGCTTGGCGGGCTTGGCGTTTCAGGCTTGACAGTTGCGACTCAAGCTGCGCCATCACATCATCAAGCCGCGACAGATTGGCTTCAGCGGCTTTGAGCTTCAGTTCAGCTTCATGGCGGCGGGTGTGCAGACCGGTAATGCCTGCGGCCTCTTCCAGAATCAAACGGCGCGCCTGTGGCTTGGCATTGATGATTTCCGAGATTTGCCCCTGCCGCACAAGTGCGGGAGAGCGCGAACCGGTGGACACATCGGCAAACAACAATTGCACATCACGGGCGCGCACTTCCGAGCCGTTGACCCGGTAAGTCGATCCCTGATCACGCACGATCTGGCGCGAGATTTCGATCATCTCTGAATCATTATAGGATGGTGGCGCGGTGCGGTCTTCATTGCCCATGGTGACCAAAACTTCGGCCAGATTGCGGGCTGGGCGCTGGTTGGTGCCAGCGAAGATCACATCCTCCATGCCAGAACCGCGCATGGATTTATAAGAATTCTCACCCATCACCCAGCGCAAGGCTTCCAGCAAATTGGATTTGCCACAACCATTGGGCCCCACCACACCGGTGAGGCCGCGCTCGATGATGAGCTCAGTGGGCTCGACGAAAGATTTGAATCCGGTCAGTTTTAGTTTCGCGAAACGCATCTGTTCGTGCAGCCCTATTTAACTCCCGCTTTAAGCGAGGAGTGGATCAACAAATTTTTTCAATGCATCAATCGTGCGCTCTCCATCCCAGAGCTTGCCGTTGATGAAAATGGTTGGAATGCCGGTCACGCCGTAGCTTTTGTCAGCCTTGTCGCGCACCTCCATAATGCCCCTGGCGACATCAACATTCTTCAGGCACTTATCAAAATCATCGGCTGACATGCCGGTTTGCTTGGCAATTTCCTTCAAGCCATTATAGGCATCAGGCACCCATTTTTCCTGGGTCTTGAAGAAAATATCAACCAGCGGGAAATATTTTTCCTTGGCCGAGCAGCGCGCCAACATAAATGCGCCCATGGCTTGATCATTGTGCGGGAATTCGCGGAACACGAATTTCACTTTGCCGGTGTCGATATAATCCTTGCGGAACTGCACGAACACTTCGTTGTAGAAAGCTGCGCAATGTGGGCAGCTGGCCGAAGCATATTCAACAATCGTCACTTTGGCCGTGTCTGGCCCCAAAATCATATCGCCTTCTTTCGGGGCAGTCATGAGATCAGAAAGATCGACCTTTTTATCTTCAGCCAAAGCTGGCGTGGCAGCGGCCAAAGCCATTGCTGCAGCACCAACCAGAAGATTGCGGCGGGATGTGTGAATCATGTGTTTTTCCTACTCGATGTTGGGGGGTGAGACAAAACCCTAATTTCGCCTGTGGAGAACGTTAGTTTAGGGCCATTGGGTGCCGTAAAGCGGGCCAGCCTTGCAAGGGCGGCCTTTAAGTCTTCATCGGCAATATCTTCAAATTTCGCAGCCCAGGCTTTGGCGGCCTCCGGCTTCATGGGTTTGCGCGGGATTGGCGGTTGTTTCATGGGCAACCCGCTTTGGACGATTTTCAGTGTGGTGATTGCGCCATAGCCTAAATATTGGTTCACCCGCTCAATGATGCGCGGCGCTTCATAATGCAGCTCAAGGCCACGGCCAGCGGCGGCACGCAACACCAAGGTGCCGCCAGTTTGGCGGGTGTTGTTGATCGATGTGCGGGGCCATTTGATCTTGTCGGGCACGCTTATTGCCGCCATATCCACACCCACAATGGCAGACCAGCCTGAAACCAATTGCTCATTGGCAAAGCCGTGGCGCTCAAAAGCTGCCTTGGCGAGGGTGCGAAAGTGTTTGTCGATGGTTTGCATGATTCCGGGGTATGAAATGTCCTTGAGGCAGGATATTCACTGAACCATGGCGGAACAAGGGCTGGCTGACAATTTATCAGGTAAACTTCTCGTATGGTACGATGCCAATGCAAGGGTTTTGCCGTGGCGGGAAAGGCCGGGGGTAAAGGCTGATCCCTATCGCGTGTGGCTTTCCGAGATCATGCTGCAACAGACGACCGTGGCGGCGGTGAAAGATTATTTCATAAAGTTTATAAGGCTTTGGCCAAGTGTTTTTGATCTGGCGCAGGCCGACACCGAAGATGTGATGAAAGCCTGGGCGGGGCTTGGCTATTATGCCCGGGCGCGGAATTTGCATGCTTGCGCTAAAGCTGTGGCGGCGGCAGGTGGCGTTTTTCCTTCGACATTAGAAGGCCTGCAGGCCCTGCCCGGCATTGGGCCCTATACGGCGGGGGCGATTGCGGCGATTGCTTTTGACGTGTCTGTGGCGGCGGTTGACGGGAATGTCGATCGTGTAATTTCACGCCATTATGCGATTGAAGAACCCCTGCCCGCGTCAAAACCTGAAATTCGGTTGCTTGCACAGGCCTTGGTTCCGCCGATCCGCGCTGGCGATTTTGCCCAGGCGATGATGGATTTGGGGGCCACGATCTGCACCTCCAAATCACCCTCCTGCATGATTTGCCCATGGGCTGAAACTTGTGCGGGGCGAATCAAGGGCATTGCCGCATCTTTGCCGCTTAAGGCCGCCAAGTTGAAAGTGCCCACACGTTTCGGCCATGTCTATTGGATTGAGAACAACAAGGGTGATGTGCTGGTGCGCAAACGTGAGGCCAGGGGATTGCTCGGCGGCATGACCGAGTTCCCCTCAAGTGATTGGGTTGAGGGCAAGCGACAGAAATTCATTGCGCCAATTGAGGCCGAGTGGAAAAAATCGGTGGGCTTAGTCGAACACACTTTCACACATTTTCATTTGGAGCTGAGTGTGTGGAAGGTGATCGTCTCCAAGCCGGTTCTCGGTGGGCATTTTGTAAAGAAGAAAGTGTTGGCAACTGAGGCGTTGCCCTCGCTCATGCGCAAGGTGGCGGTGTTGGCGATGAAGCACACCCCCTAACACCCGTCATGCCAGCGAAGGCTGGCATCCAGCTTACCTTCTCGTGTGAACTTGTGGTTAGCTGGATCCCAGCCTTCGCTGGGATGACGATATAAAAATGGGTAATTATTTAAAACTAAGCCGCCTTGCCCAGTTCCGCGCGCACCTGCTGACGCAACAAATCAATCGGCACCAAGTTTGGCCCTCTCCGCACATGCCAATAGGTCCAACCATTGCAAGCTTCAGCGCCTTGAACATGGGCACCCACTTTATGGATCGAGCCCGAATTATCCTTTGACGCAATCGAGCCATCAGCTCGCACCGATGCGGCGATGCGCGAGGTGTGATCAAACAATGTTTCACCGGCTTTCACCAGGCCACGTTCAATCAATGTGCCAAACGGAATACGCGGTTCAGCGCGTTTGCCGACCGTGGTTTTAAGTGCTTCCATGCTGAGTGGCTCGGTCGCTTCAATGCGGGCCAGTGCAGCTTTTGCGTAGTTTTCATCACGTTCAACACCGATGAAGTGGCGACCCAGCTGCTTGGCCACAGCACCTGTTGTGCCGGTGCCGAAAAATGGATCAAGCACCACATCGCCTACATTGCTGGTGGCCAGCATCACGCGTTGGAGCAGTGCTTCAGGCTTTTGCGTGGGGTGCAGCTTATCGCCGTCCTGGTTTTTAAGGCGCTCACCACCGGTGCAGAGTGGCAGCGTCCAATCGGAACGCATTTGCAGATCATCATTGAAAATTTTCATCGCTTCATAATGGAAGCAATATTTGGATTTTTCTTCGCGGCCGGCCCAGATTAAAGTTTCATGGGCATTGGTGAAACGCCGACCCCGGAAATTTGGCATGGGGTTGGTTTTGCGCCACACAACATCATTCAAAATCCAATAGCCAAGATCCTGCAGAATTGAACCGACGCGGAAGATGTTGTGATAGGAACCGATCACCCACAAAGCACCATTAGGTTTAAGTGCGCGGCGGCATTCGCTGAGCCAGGCTTTGGTGAAAATATCATATTCAGCAAAGCTGGCGAACTTGTCCCAATCATCATCCACCGCATCAACCTTGCTTTCATCCGGGCGGTGCAAATCGCCACCCAATTGCAGATTATAGGGTGGGTCAGCAAAGACGAGATCAACAGAACCCGTGGGGATTTTTTTGAGTTGTTCGAGGCAATCACCCAGCAGAATTTGATCATGGAGGGGACGCACATCTAGCTTTGACTCATAACCCATTTCATAATCCCCTGAACGCAAACGCAACTGACAAGGGGGTTATGAATCTTTGTGGAGTCGCTGTGAATCCAAAACCTTAATAATGGTTAACGGCCTAGGATTATTGCGATGGGTTTGAATGATTTTCGGTGTTCATCGCAAGGGCCGTGTTCGGCCAAAGCTGCGGCATGGGCGGCCGTGCCGTAGCCTTTGTGGCGCGCAAAACCATAATGCGGATAGTGGCTGTGCAACTCATGCATCAGCCGATCACGTGTGACTTTGGCGATGATGGAAGCGGCAGCGATGGAGAGAGATTTTGCATCGCCACCGATAATGGTTTGAGTTTTGCACGGAAGCTTTGGCGCTTTGTTGCCATCGATGAGCGCTAAGCCAGGTTTGATTTTAAGTTGGTCAAAGGCTCGCTGCATGGCGAGGAAAGTGGCTTGAAGGATGTTGATCTCGTCGATCTCGGCTGCTGTCACAATGCCAACGCCGACATGTGACGATTGCATAATGGGATCGAACAGGGCTTCGCGTTTGACCTCATTCAACTTTTTGGAATCATTGAGTCCTGGCGGAATATTATTGGGATCAAGAATCACAGCACCCGCCACAACCGGCCCCGCCCAAGGTCCGCGCCCTGCTTCATCAATACCGCAGATAATGGCGTGGCCGGATGCGAGGGCAGCGGTTTCGAAGATGAAAGTGGGGGTCACTTCTCCCTCCCCAACACTTGGGGAGGGTCGGGGTGGGGCTGTTTCAACGAGTCCAAAATTGTTGTTATTACGCCGTCCATCGCCTGATCCACATCGATATTCCAAAATTTCAGTACACGAAAATTTCGACGTGTTAAATCTGCATCTCTGCGTTGATCATCAATTTGGTTCTGTTCAAAACCATGTTGCGATCCATCAACCTCAATAATTAGTCGGTTCTTTCGCTCGAGGAAATCGACGATATACGGGTGGATCGGAATTTGTCGGCGAAAGTGAAGACCTTGGTCTCTTAAGAGGCGCAACTGCCCCCAAAGTTTGGCTTCTTGTGGGGTCATTCTCTTGCGTAATGCTCTGGCTGTTTCGTTCGCCATTTGACAGCCCCACCCCGGCCCTCCCCAAGTGTTGGGGAGGGAGACGAAAAATCAAATCAAACTCAACTGCTCACCCACCTGCACTGGCCGCTGAAACAAATCAGTGCGCAACTTCACACGATTGGCATTCAACCCTAAGCGTTGAGCGGCCAGTTGAAAACGCCTACCGATTGTCCATGCATAGGGGCCGGAGCCGGTCATGCGGTCGCCGAAATTGGAATCATTCTCCTTGCCGCCGCGCACCGATTTGACCAGCGACATGACTTTATTGGCACGATCCGGAAACTCCTTGAACAGCCAATCCTTGAAAATGTCTTTCACTTCATAGGGCAGGCGCAGCATCGTGTAGCCTGCTTCTCTGGCACCCGCAGCGTAAGCGGCTTTCAAGATGCTCTCGATTTCATGATCATTCAGACCCGGAATAATGGGCCCCATCATCACAACAATCGGAATGCCGGCAGCGGATAACGCCTCAAGCGCTGCCAACCGCTTGGCCGGTGTTGACGCGCGTGGTTCCATGGCTCTCGCCAACTTCGGATCAAGCGTGGTGATGGAAATCGCCACCTTCACCAAGCCCTGCTCTGCCAGCGGTTTCAGCAGATCAATATCGCGCACAACTGAAGCAGATTTGGTGACGATGCCGAACGGGTGTTTGAATTCGCTGAGCACTTCAATCACCGAGCGTGTGATTCTATAAGTGCGTTCAATGGGCTGATAGGGATCCGTGTTTGAACCCAGCGCAATGGTGCTGGGCACATAATTGGTCGCGGTTAATTCCCCCCGAAGAAGAGCCGCCGCGTTCGGCTTTATGAAGAGCTTCGACTCAAAATCAAGGCCTGGCGAAAGCCCCATGTAAGAATGCGCAGGCCTGGCATAACAATAAACACAGCCATGTTCACAGCCGCGATACGGATTGATCGAGCGATCAAAGGAAATGTCGGGCGATTGATTGCGGGCAATAATGGTTTTTGGTGTTTCCGTGAAAATCTCGGTTTTCAGGCGCGGAATCTCAGACAGTGTTTCCCAGCCATCATCCACCAGTTCTTCGTTTAAAGACTCAAAACGGCCCGACGGATTGATCTTCGCCCCACGCCCGCGCATCTGCTGTGGCGGAGATGTAAAACCACCCGATTCAAATCCCACTGAGGGGCGCATGTTGAGAAGTGAAACCATGGCAGATATGTAACAAGAGACTAGGAACAAATCAAGAACAATCTTGCGGTCTGCACAAAATCTTGGCAAGGCTCGCCCATGATGACCCCTAAAAAACTTGGCCTTGCTATCGCTGCTCCACTTTGCTGGGGCACCACTTTCACACTGGCAAAGCCAACACTGGCGCATTTTTCGCCGATTTTCATGATGCTGGTGGTTTATTGCGGCATCACGCTGATCATGCTGTTAACGGTGCGAGAAAGTTTTAAAACGCCGTGGCAGAAACTGCTGATCATTTCGGCCTTGGCGGTGACGATTCAAGGGGCCCTGTTATTTTCGGCCATTCCTTATCTGGATGCCACAACATCAAACCTGGTTTTGCAAACGCAAGTGCCAGCGGCCGTGGTGATGGGGTGGTTGATCGCCAAGGAGCAACTCAATGCACAAAAGATCATAGGCACGGCCATTGCGGTGTTGGGCGTGGCTATCGTCATTGGTCTGCCAGAAAAGCGCCCGCCATTATTGCCGGTTTTGATGGTGGTGATCAGTGGATTTGTGTGGGCAGCAGGCCAAGTTTTGACGCGGATTTGGAGTAAAGAATCGGGGTTAATGATGCTCAAGGCCAATGCCTTGTTCAGTTTGCCGCAATTGTTGCTCGCTACATTTTTGCTTGAAAACGGACAGTGGCATTCTGTACAGGCGGCCACGGCCTATGATTGGGGGATGATTTTCTTTGTGGGCTTTGTCGGCTTTTATCTGGCCTATATCGCGTGGTTCTCTCTTTTAAAAATCGCGCGGGTTGATGAAGCAGCGCCCTTCATATTATTGATGACGCCAGTTGGCATTATCACTGCTGTGGTTTTTTTGGGTGAACGCATGTCGCTGCCGCAAATCATCGGTGCTGCGGTTTTGATGTTTGGTTTGGCAGTGGTGAATGGTTTGTTTGGGCGAAAGCAGCCGGAACTACTTGCGCCTTAAATGCTCATCCAAACGCGGCATGATTTCGATGAAGTTGCATGGCATGTGGCGATAATCGAGTTGGGGTTTTAGGATTTCGTCCCAACCATCGCGGCACGCGCCGGGTGAGCCTGGCAAGCAGAACACATATTTGCCCATAACAATGCCAGCTGTGGCGCGGCTTTGGATGGTGGAGGTTTTGATTTTTTGGAACGACATCATGTGAAACAAAACGCCAAAGCCTTCGATCTCTTTGTCAAACAGAGGGCGCATGGCTTCAACGGTTACATCGCGGCCCGTTAGGCCGGTACCACCTGTGGAGATGATCACGTCCACATCTTTTTGTTTAGCGAATTTGCGCACGGTGGCGCGAATGGCGCGCACGTCATCTTTGACAATGGCGCGGCCCGCCATGCGGTGGCCTTCGGCGGTGACGCGATCAACCAGTGTTTGACCGGATTTATCGTCGGCTGAAGTGCGTGTATCAGAAATCGTGATGACGGCAATTCCGACGGGCAAAAATTCGCGTGGCGCACTCATAATCCAATCTCATCCATTTTCGCCTTGAAGTTTTGTAAATCGCGCCATGCCAGTTTTTTCTGTGTCGGCGCTTTCAGCAATTCATCAGGATGCAATGTCGACAGAAGTGGCGTTGCGTCAACATTTAACCATTTGCCGCGCTGACGGATGATCGATGCATCGCCACCAGCAAGATATTGTCCGCCCAAACTGCCCAGCGATAAAATCAATTTTGGTTGCGCCAAGGCAATGGCGCGCGCGGCAAATGGCAGACAAGCGGCGATTTCATTTTCAAGGGGCTGGCGGTTGCCCGGCGGTCGCCATGGAATGAAATTCATCAACATCACATTACGCGGGGCTGGTTCATCGCCAATGTTCAGGCCAATTGCTGCCAGCATGGCTTGAAGCAACATGCGGGCCTTGGCGGCGACAACTTGGCCAGATTTGTCTTCCTCATTGCGCGGCCGATCAGACAATACCAAAATCGAAGATTGCAAATTGCCTTCAATGAAAGAAAGTTTGGTGGCCCCTTTGCGCAAAGGGTTGGCATCGAAATAGTTTAGAGCTTGCGATAGAGCTTCCAACGAATTGCAGGAAGCCGCCTGTGTTGCGGCATCGCTTGCTGCTTGGTCAGGCAGCGTGGCCGGGCGTGGGGCTGGTGCAGCAGCAATAATCGGCAACGGCGCTTTGGGCTTTTCGACCACAACAGAAGCGGCAAAACGATCAATCGCGGTTTCTGCCACAATCTCATCGGCCCCCATTTCCACAAGCCAAGCCAAGGCTGAAGCGGCCTGTTCTGGGGTCATGTCGTTTGGTTGCGTTTGCATGTCTATTCTGGCTTCTTGCCTTAAGGGGCCCTCTGCCTATAACAGAGTGCAATAGCTTAGGGCAAATCACGGAGAAGACTTGTGAGCGATATTCAGCGCGAATCCATGGAATATGATGTGGTGATTGTAGGGGCCGGCCCTGCTGGTTTATCGGCCGCCATTCGCGTGAAGCAACTTTCGCCAGAAACCACTGTTTGTGTTCTCGAAAAAGGTTCCGAAGTTGGTGCGCATATATTGTCGGGCGCTGTGGTTGATCCCATTGCGCTGAATGAGTTGATCCCGGATTGGAAAGAAAAGGGTGCGCCGCTGACCACGGAAGTAAAGGAAGATCGGTTCTTCCTGCTCGGTCCGTCTGGCGCTCTTCGTTTGCCCAATTTCCTGATGCCGCCGCTGATGAGCAATCATGGTAATTATGCCGTGTCGCTGGGCAATGTGTGCCGCTGGTTGGCAACACAGGCTGAAGGCTTGGGCGTTGAAATTTATCCGGGCTTTGCGGCTTCGGAAGTTTTATACCGCGAAGATGGTTCGGTGCGCGGTGTGGTGGCTGGCGTAATGGGCATTGCCAAGGACGGCACGCATAAGCCGGATTACCAGCCGGGCATGGAACTTGTCGGAAAATATGTTTTGATCGCCGAAGGTGTGCGTGGGTCACTCGCCAAGGAAATTATCGCCAAATATAATCTGTCGGAAGGCCGCGAACCGCAAAAATTTGGTTTGGGCATGAAAGAGTTGTGGGAGGTGAAGCCCGAAAATCACAAACAAGGCCAGGTCACCCACACCATGGGTTGGCCGCTGGGCACCAAAACCGGCGGCGGCAGCTTTATGTATCACCTTGAAGATAATCTGGTTTCAATTGGGTTTGTGGTGCATCTCAATTACACCAACCCGCATTTGTTTCCCTATATGGAATTCCAGCGCTTCAAGCATCACCCGATGATTGCGCAGGTGCTTGAAGGTGGGCGGCGCGTGGCTTATGGCGCTCGGGCTATTACCGAAGGTGGGTTCCAATCCGTGCCGAAACTGCCCTTCCCCGGCGGCGCATTGATTGGCTGTTCGGCTGGTTTTGTGAATGTGCCACGCATCAAGGGTTCGCATAACGCCATGAAAACCGGGATGATGGCGGCGGAGGCGGCAGTGGCCGCAATTCAGGTCGGCCGCAGCGGTGACACGCTGGAGGAATATCAAACCGCATATGAATCCTCATGGGTTTATGAGGATTTGAAGAACGTGAAGAACGTTAAACCCATGTGGTCGAAGCTGGGCTTGGCTGGCGGCGCTGCCTTGGGCGCGCTTGATATGTGGCTGAATACCCTGTTCGGTTTTGGCTTTGGCACTTGGAAACATGGCAAGCCGGATTATGCCACTTTGAAGCCGGCTGCAGAAAGCAAGCCGATCAATTATCCAAAGCCAGATGGCGTTTTAAGCTTTGACCGCCTCACCAATGTGGCCTTCTCAGCAACTTCACATGAGGAAGATGAGCCAGCACATTTAAAGCTTAAAGATGCATCGATTCCGATCGGCGTAAACCTGCCAACTTGGGATGAACCCGCACAGCGTTACTGCCCGGCTGGCGTTTACGAAGTGATCGCGGAAGATGGAAAATTACCAAGATTCCAAATAAACCATCAAAACTGCGTACATTGTAAAACCTGCGATATTAAAGACCCTTCGCAAAACATAACCTGGGTTGTACCGCAAGGTGGTGAGGGGCCGAACTATCCAAATATGTAGGTGCGCTCTGGTCTTAATGCCCCCTTAAGTCTGCCGGACATTGGGATGTTTGGACAAGCTTGGTCATTAAAAAGCAACCATTCGGCGCAACCAGTTGTTCAAAGTTTTGTTGCAAGTTGCCCTTTGAAGTTCAAAAGGGGTATTGCCGCTATGCGCGCAACATTTAGTCGGTCGAAATTGGTCTTGGGGTTCAAGAGACTTCTATCGAATGAAAAAGGCAACACTGCCATCGTTGTTGGTATGGCAACGGTTCCCCTGATGTTGATCCTTGGTTCGGCGGTTGATTTTGAAAATGCGAGCAACACGCATACGGAGCTGCAAAGCTCGGTCGACTCCGCGGCACTTTATGCTGCTGCTTTGACCGATACTTCAAATGACACACTCACGCAGAAAGCAAAACCGTTTTTCGATTCAAACTTTAAGTCCAATGGCGGTGCCACAACACCAACTTTTGCCGTTACGAACAATGGTGACTCAATCACAGCCACTGCAAGCGTTTCTGTTTCTAATTCCTTTATGATCCTTGCCGGAATACCAACGACGACAGTTGGTGCAACTTCAGTGGTCAAAAAGGCAGGCGTTAATCTCGAAGTTTCGCTGGTTCTCGACAATACTGGTTCCATGAATAGCACCAACCCCCAAACTGGGAATTCGGCTATTACGGATCTCAAAGCAGCCGCCGCAAAATTTGTCAGCCAGGTTATGCCAGCAACCCAAGGGCAGTTTTATACCAAAATTGCCGCCATTCCTTATAACAATGGTGTAAATTTGGGCTCTCAGGCCGTAACGGCGCGTGGTGCGACGTTGAGCGGCACCAGCACGAACCCAGGTTATAATAATTATACGTTCCCGGGTTGTTCAAACCAATCATGCAGTTCTACCAATCCATTCACCATTGGTATCACAAATTGCGTGACCGAGCGCACCGGAACGGCTGCTTATACTGACGCGTCGGTCGCCACTTATCCTGTTGGCCGTGGTTACCTAGCTTATCAAGGAACAAACAATCCTTGTGCCGTGCAACAAATGGTTCCTCTCACAACCAGTGCCTCCACGCTCACGAGCACGATCAACGCCATGGTGGCTGGCGGCTCGACAGCCGGACAAGTTGGCATTGCTTGGGGTTGGTATGCGCTTTCACCCAATATTGGCATGTGGTCGGGTGCAAGTGTTCCGGCTGGCTATGACAAGTTGACCACCACTGACATGATGAGCAAGGTCAAGAAAGTTATGATCCTGATGACCGATGCTGAATATAATTCAGCACACTACAACGGCGTTATTACCGGCGCGCCAACGGTCTCTGGCAGCGGCGGCTACGCTGATCATATCAATCAACCGGCAACTAACGGAAGTGTCTATTCACAGTCAGCCAGCATGTGCGGCGCAATCAAGGCATCGGGTGTTGAAGTTTATGTCATTACATTCCAGCTTGACGCCTCCTACTCCCAGCGCGTGGATTTGGTAACCGCCTGCGCAACCGACTCCAAGCACATCATCGACGCAGATACGACTTCGTTGGATTCAGCGTTCGGAACCATTGCCAACCAGATTATGGCGATGCGCATCGCACAATAAAGCCGGCGGGCTTGATCTCGAAATGGGCGGGGTTCCTTCACAAGGGCCCCGCTCTTTTTGCTTGCGGTTACCGCCAAAAAACCTCAATCTAACCCGATGAATTGTGAGGGCATTTCCGCCCGCCGCTGAAACGAATGGATCATCATGCTGTTGCGCTCTGTTTCTTGGATATTTGCCGGAATTCTTGTTTCAAGCTTCGCTTATGCCGATGTGGGTACGGACACATCATTTTCGGGAAATTATCTCGCGGGCCGTACCGCGGGCCGCTTGCGTGACAATGGTGCCGCTGCTGATTTCTTAAATGCGGCCCTTAAACTCGATGCTGGCAATCCGCTGCTGATTGAACGCCTGTTTCAGGCTGATTTGGTGATGGGTGATGTGGTGAAGGCCGAAGCTTTGGCGCCCAAAGTTATTGCCAATAACAGCCAGCAGCGCATGGCGCGCATTGTTCTGGGCTTGAAGGAATTTCGCAATCGTCGTTATCCTGAAGCGCGGGCTCAATTTTCGGAAGCTGCCTATACGCCGGTGGGCGTATTGACATCTACCTTGCTCAACGCCTGGGCCTATGCAGGCGAAGGATCGCTCAATGCCGCGCTCAAAGAGCTGAATAAGCTTGATGGGCAAGATTCTTTTGCAAACTACCAAGCCGTACATTCGGCCATGATTGCTGATTTTTTAAATGCATCGATGCGGGCGGAACCTGCTTATAAAAAAGCCTATGAGCTGGCGGGCAATAGTTTACGTGTGAGCCAGTCCTATGCCAATTTCCTGCTCCGCAATGGCCACAAGGACGAGGCTGAAAAGGTTTATCAAAAGTTCTTGAGCGGTGGTCAACACAATGTCTTGATCGAGGCTGATTTGGCAGATTTGCAGGCCGGCAAAAAACCTGGCCCCTTTATCGCCACGCCTGGCGATGGCGTGGCCGAAGTTCTTTTCTCTCTGGCAGCGGCCCTGAATGGTGATCAAAGCGCTGATGCGGCATTGAGTTATGCGCAGCTGGCCTTGTCGTTCAATCCCAATCAGCCAGTCACCCAATCTTTGATCGGCGATATTTACACAGATATGAAATCAAACCAGTCGGCTATCGATGCCTTCGAGCATGTTCCAGCCACTTCGCCTTTGCGCAATTATGCCGACACGCAAATTGCCCTGAATTTGCAACGCATCGAAAAATCCAGTGAAGCGATTGAAAAATTGCAGGCTGTTGTGGGCAAGGACCCAAAGAGCATTGATGCTCTGGTGGCCTTGGGCAGCCTTTATCGCAATGGCAATGAATTTCAAAAAGCCGCAGATGTTTACACCAAAGCCATTGACCTTCAGCAAACCGAAGACAATACAAAATGGCAGCTTTATTATTATCGCGGCATCGCTTTTGATCGCATGAAAGCCTTCGATAAATCAGAGGCTGATTTTCGCAAGGCGCTATCGCTTTCAAAAGATGAACCTTCGGTTTTGAATTATTTGGGCTATTCAATGATTGATCGTGGTGTGAAGCTTGACGAGGCTATTGCCATGGTAAAAAAGGCCGTCGATCTCAAACCCAATGATGGCTACATCGTCGATAGCTTGGGCTGGGCCTATTACACCATGGGTGATTATGACCAGGCCGTGAATTATCTTGAGCGGGCAGTTGATTTGAACCCCGCTGATTCCACCATTGCCGAACATTTAGGCGATGCCTATTGGCACGTTAACCGCAGGCTTGAATCACAGTTTCAATGGCAACATTCCAAGGATAATCATCCCGAACCAGAAGATTTGGCGCGTATTGAAGGCAAGCTCAAAAATGGCCTGATTGATCCGCCCAAGGTTAAGCCTGCCGAGAATGTTGCGCCCAAACCAATCTCTGGCTGATGGCGGCAAGCGTTACCGAAATCGCAAAAGCCAAAATCAATCTGGCCCTGCATGTGTTGGGCAGGCGTGATGATGGCTATCACGAGTTAGATTCGGTGGTCGGGTTTGCCGATATTGGTGACCAACTCACGATCACGATGTCCGATAAATTATCACTCCAGTGCGGTGGCCAGTTTGGGCATGAAGTGCCAGGCGACGCTGAAAACTTGATCCTTAAAGCTTGGCAGGCTTTGCATCATTTTCTCAATGCCAAAGGCCTGCTGCTTCCAATGGTGCATGTTGATTTGGTCAAGAACCTTCCGGTTTCATCTGGTATTGGCGGCGGTTCGGCAGATGCTGCTGCGATGTTGCGCGGGTTGTTGCGGATCATCGGCCAGAACCTTTCACATGGCGAAATTGGCGCTCTGGCGCAAAGCTTGGGGGCTGATGTGCCGGTGTGTTTTTTTGGCAAAGCTTGCCGGATGCAGGGCATTGGTGAAATTATCACGCCTCTGAATATTGAATTGCCGCGCGCCATTGTTTTGGTCAACCCGCTTCTGCCTTGCGCCACGGCCAGCGTGTTTAGTCAACTGGGCTTAAGGCGTGGACAGGTGCATCAATTGCCGCTCGATGAAGACATGCCCAATGATTGGCGCAATGATCTGACCGATGCCGCCATCGCCGTGCAACCTGCTATCAAAGACGTTCTAGTCGCCCTGCAAAGCGAACCCGCCTTTTCAAGCGTGCGCATGTCCGGCTCTGGCGCAACTTGCTTTGGATTGGTTTCCAGCATGGCACAAGCCTCGGCGGCGGCCGCACGGCTTTCGGTGAAACACCCCAACTGGTGGGTGCG
>JAYVXY010000270.1:0-9527 GCA_043784785.1 Aestuariivirga sp.
AAAATCGAAAACAAATTGATGGCGGTGATTTGTAAACTAGGCGGGCCCGGCCAGATCACAAATACCGAACCCTGAAACAGCGGCGGAATCCAAATATCGCGGCCTTGCGATTGCAATCTCATGAATTCTTCCAGCACAATTGAAAGACCAACCGAGGTGATCATGAAGGCTTGGGCTGATCGTTCGATCAACGGCTTGAACACCACGCGGGCAACCAATGCGCCCAGTGCCGCTGCGCATAACAGTGCTGCTACCAACCCCCATAGGCCTGCCACTAAATCACCATCGCCCTGCACCAGTCGTTCAAAGCATATGTATACAGCGGCAAACGAGCCAAACATGGTGATGTCGCCGAAAGATAGAAACACGCGCCGCGTAATCGCCTGAATCAGCGCGAAGGCAACCGCCAACGGCACATAAAAAGTGGCGAGTTGGACAGCGTTTAAAAACTGCTGCGCGGCATAGGAAAATTCTTGGCCCATTGGCGCCAAGCTAGTCATCAGGGCTTGAAACGTCAAACCTCAATGGCGGAAATGGCGCACACCGGTAAACACCATGGCCAGGCCTGCGGCATCTGCCGCTTCAATGACTTCATCATCGCGCATTGCACCACCGGGCTGAATGATCGCTGTGGCACCGGCCTCCGCTGCGGCTTCGATGCCATCAGCAAAAGGAAAGAATGCGTCTGATGCCAGAACCGCACCCTTGGCAAGCGCTGTCTCCAAACCCAAAGCCTGAGCAGCATCTAGACTTTTCCGAACAGCGATACGGGTTGAATCAATGCGCGACATTTGGCCTGCCCCAATACCAACAGTTGCCTCATACTTGGCAAAGACAATGGCGTTGGATTTGACATGCTTGGCCACTTTAAAAGCAAAACGCAGATCAGACATTTCAGCGGGTGTTGGTTGGCGTTTGCTCACGATCTTGAGTTCCAATTCACCGCCCAGATTTGTGTCGGAACTCTGGACGAGCAAGCCACCAGAGATGGACTTCACCACCAAGGCAGGTGGGCTGCTCCGGGCCAAATCAGGCAATAATAGAAGCCGCAGGTTTTTCTTCGCCGCTAAAATTCGCCTTGCATCTTCGTCAGCCTCGGGCGCGATGATCACCTCGGTAAAAAGCTTGGCGATGTCTTCTGCTGTTGCCCCATCAAGGCGCTGGTTAAAGGCCAATATGCCGCCGAATGCACTGGTCGGGTCACAGGCCAATGCCTTGCGATAAGCATCCATCAAGCGATCACCCAATGCCACACCACAAGGGTTGGCATGTTTGACAATCACGCAAGCAGCGTGTTTGGCATTTGAGAATTCGCGGATCGCTTCCAGAGCTGCATCAGCATCATTGATATTATTGTAGGATAATTCTTTGCCCTGAATTTGTTTTGCATCGACAATGCCTTTGCGCGTGTCGCTGGTTTTATAAACAGCCGCCGTTTGATGCGGGTTTTCACCATAGCGTAAATTGCTTTGGCGCTTGCCGCCGATGGTAAAGTAATCTGGCGTCATCTCACCCAATTGGCCATTGAACCAATTGGCAATGGCGCTGTCATAGGCCGCAGTTCGACCAAAGGCTTTGGCCGCCAGTTTCTTGCGCGTCGCCAGTGTGGTCGATTTGCCATGTCGTGTCAGTTCTTCAATGATGGTCGCATAATCTGCCGGATCAACCACCACCGCAACATCAGCATGGTTCTTGGCAGCGGCCCTGATCATGGCGGGGCCACCGACATCGATGTTTTCAATCGCCTCGTCCCAGCCAGCACCTTTGGCAATAGTCTCTTCAAATGGATAAAGATTGACCACCAGAAGATCAATGTCATCGATTGCGTGCTTCAGTTTTGCACCTTGATGTTCAAGGTTGGCCCGCACATTGAGCAGGCCGCCATGGATTTTCGGGTGCAATGTTTTAACCCGGCCATCCATAATTTCGGGAAACCCGGTTATTTCTGAAACATCGGTTACAGCCAGTCCGGCCAATCTCAGGGTTGAAGCGGTTCCGCCAGTCGAAATCAGTTCAATGCCGTGTTCAGAGAGTGATTTGGCAAAAGCCACCAGTCCGGTTTTATCGGAAACAGAAATGAGTGCGCGTTTGATCGGTTTTTCAGTCATTGCAAAAAGCCCCTTCGGGCCTTGCCATAGCTTAATGCTTGACCAGATTAAACCCTGTTATTTAGGAGAGTAAATCAGGCTCTGGATTTGATTTTTTTCGCGTAGGCTTGGATGGTTTGGGTTGTTTTTTGAGCGACCAGTTAATGCAGCCTGGTGATTTGGTTCGATCTGGCGTGATGACAATTTCGGAACGCATGGCCGATTGGCGAATATGCGCAAAGCCACCGCGCAGCTTCAGGTGCCAAACACACTGTGCTGCGGTCACCAATATGATGGCTTGACCTTCCAACAATGACGAAAGTTTTACGCCCGACGCAACATGAATAATGACATCGGGCGAAGTTGGATTGGCAAATGCATCCTCAATGCGGAGATCGGAGCCATTTTCGGATAAAAAGCAGGTTCGCATCGCTTGCGCAGTTTGCATCGTCAAAGCCGTGCCTTGAGGAGCACTTATCAATTTTACTGGCGCCGCTTCTCCAGTCGAACTTAAGTGCGTATGAAACAATCTTTCTTGGCCGTCCGAAAACGCGATGGCCAGCCCGCTGGAGGTGTTGGCGATCAGTGTTGCTCCATTTTGGTCGATGCGCGCAAAGCCTGAATGCGGGGCCAAATTCCGTGCCGGAATATTGTGCTGATGAAACGCTGTCAGAAGGTGTAAATTTTTCTGATCAATATCGTCTTCGACCACAGGCGCAATCCCGCCATCGCCAGTTTGCAAAAGATTAAGCAGGGCGAGGCCATTTTCCGTCGCTCGCACAAGAGAGTTGGGAACCAGCGGTTTCTTGCAGTGTTGCAAGGGAAGCGCCAACTCCAAAAAAGCTGTGAGCTTTTGCATCTGTCGTGAAACATGCCCGCCATCGGCAAGGATTACATGGTCAATGTTTTGATCCAGAAGCTTGTGCGCAGATTCAAGCAAATATTCCAATCCGTGAAAAGACGTCAGACCATAAAAAAGGGCCAGCGCCTTGGTCACAGCTTCTTCGGCATTGCGTGGCCTGATTTTTGTTAGCGCCTTTATTTCCGTCGCGGCGAGTTCGAGAAATTGAGATTGAATATCCCGGTCACAACGGCGTGCAATGTCCTGGCCGTGCGTTGCCAAGGTACATATGATTTTGACCTGGGTCGCACCGGAGCGTTTGTGGTTTGGCTGTTTTGACCAATAGCGCAACAGGCGCATTGCATATTGATCGTGCAGGCTGCGCTGGCTGGCATTAAAATGTTTCAGCCAATCGAGATTATTCAAAGCTTCATGCAATGGTGGAATGGACCGGCTGCGCGTGAATATCTCACTGGGGGGTGCGGCAATTGTTTGGCCGGCAAACTCAAAGCGACCCGCATACATATCAAAAGCCAGATTTGCGTCATCCTTGATCAGAGGCGCAATGTGCTGATTGAAGCTCAAAGCGGCATGGGTGTTCGAGCGCAGCGCAAGCTTGAGCATGGTGGGCAGGGTTACAAACCTTGCCGCTTTATGCCGGGTCGTGCCAAATGGCACTGCGCCTCGATCAGCCATATAGAGACTTTTCACCTTGCTTAATGTGCTTCAGAAGTGGGAACGTTGAAGTCTGGCTAGACTATGGTTAATGAAGTGCTAATTTTTGAGGCTGCCATGATGAAATCAATTGATGTGGATAAACGCCAGCTTTCTGATACTGCCAAACGGGCCTTGGCGGAAGCAGAGGCGCGGCGTTTGGCTGCCAGCCCCGCAAATTTGCCGCCTGAGCAAAATGGCCCCAAAGGGCCAGAGCCAACCCGTTTTGGTGATTGGGAAAAAAAGGGAATCACCTCAGATTTTTGAGTTCCGCCAAGGTCAATTTCAAAAATGAACCGACTTCGCAATATTGCTGATTTGGAAAATGCGTTGCGTGAGCTTTGCCGTATCGAGCCTCGGTTTGGCAAAATTATCGATCTTCACGGGCCTCCATCATTGCGGTCTTCACCTGAAGGGCTGGAAGGCCTGCTGATGATTGTGACCGAGCAATTTCTGTCGTTGAAGGCCGCTGCAGCGATATGGAGCCGGGTGCAGAAAAGAATCGAGATTTTCACACCACAAAACATAATGGATTGCTCAGCCGAAGAATTGCTGGCGCTTGGATTGTCGCGCGCAAAAGTCAAAACCTTTCATGAAGCAGCGCGGCGCGTGACTGAAGGCACGCTTGATTTTGCGGGCTTTAACAAACTGGATGAACCCGCCGTTACAAAACAGCTCTGTGATTTGCCCGGCGTTGGGCCCTGGACTGCGGATATTTATCTTCTGTCGGTGATGGGTGCGGGCGATGCGTGGCCCGCCGGTGATTTAGCCTTGCGCATTTCCATCCAAGATTTTCTCAAGCTCGAAACCTGTCCTGAAATTCGGGAAATGGCTGGTCTGGCCGATCATTGGCGGCCGCACCGTGCTGTGGCGGCAAGGCTGTTATGGAGCCATTACCGGGGTTTCAAGGGCATTGGGCAGGCTTGATCTGCCCCCTTCACAGAACCGATATAGTCCCTATAGTATAAGCTTCTGATTGGTTTGAAAGAGGATTCTCTTGTATCACGCGCCGATCGCGCCAGAGGCTTGCCCTGCCCTTGTACTCAATGCTGATTATCGGCCTTTGAGTTACTATCCCTTATCCTTGTGGAGTTGGCAGGATGCGATCAAGGCGGTGTTTTTAGACCGCGTGAATATCGTGTCTGAATATGACCGGGTGGTGCATAGTTCGACTGCTGAGTTTAAGCTTCCCAGTGTTATTGCACTCAAGTCTTATGTTCAACCATCACGCACGCCAGCTTTTACGCGGTTTAACGTGTTCTTGCGTGATAAGTTTATGTGCCAGTATTGCAGTTCGCCTGATGATCTCACCTTCGATCACGTCATCCCGCGTTCGCGCGGTGGCCAGACTACCTGGGAAAATGTGGTCGCTGCCTGTTCGCCTTGCAATTTGACCAAGGGCGGAGACATGCCGAAAAAAGCGGGCATGTTCCCCTATCAATGGCCGGTTATTCCCACGGTCAACCAGCTGCACAGCAATGGGCGCCTATTCCCGCCCAATTATCTGCATGAAAGCTGGATGGATTATCTTTATTGGGATGCTGAGCTTGATCCGTAAACCTTGCTGAATGCAAAGAGTGAAAGTGCCGCTGATATAAGCGCGTTATATCCAGCCAGCGAAATTCCAAAAATCCGAATCGCCGCTTGGTCACACATCACGGCCTTCTTGGTCAGATCAGGAAGACCGCCGCCAAAATTGCCGGTGCATTCTGTCGGCCCCTGCCAGAATTTCCATTCAACACCCGCATGATAGATCCCGAATATGCAGCTGGCCAACATGATCAAGCCAATAACAATCATGCCGATTTTCAGAAGTTGCGGGCTTTGGTTTGAAAGCAAGGCCAGCAACAGGCTGAGGGGGATCACACAATAATAAGCCCAGCGTTGTTTCAAACACAGCTCACAAGGCAGATAGCCTGCATATTCAAAAATCCATGCGCCCAGGATTGTTGCCAGTGTGATGGCAAAAATAATCAGAAAAGCTTGCCGTTGTGTGATCGTACTTAACATGTGAGTGCTCCATGGCCGCCTAAATATTTTACAGCGAGATAAAGTGCGATCAAAATGGCAGCAACAAGGCCAGCGATCAAACCTAAACGATGTTCTATGAAGTGCTTGATCGCATTGCCATATGTGCGCAACGCCCAAGCTAGTGCAAAAAACCTGGCACCGCGTGCGATGATGCACGACAAGACAAAGAACCCAAAACTGATTTGCGCCACGCCCGCCAGAATGGTCACAATCTTGATCGGTGGGACATGAGCCAAACCAGAGGTGGTCAATAAAACCAGAAGCGTTTGCTCGCTGGCGCAGGATTTGAAATGTTCAAACTCAGCCAGTGCGCCATAAAAACTGAGAACCGGTTTGGCAATTGCTTCATAGGCGAAATAGCCCAGCGCATAACCTGCAATGCCGCCCAAGGTGGAGGCAATGGTGGCCACCGCCGCATAACGATAGGCCTTATGCGGTCTGGCCAGTGCCATGGGCAGAAACAAGATATCAGCAGGCACCAGAAAAACCGAACTTTCGACAAAAGCAATCACCGCCAACCAAACCTCGGCCGTTTTGCGGCTGGCTAGTGATAGTGTCCAATCATAAAGGCTTTTTAACATTCAGGGGTCAATCCAAATCAGGCTTATTGCGACGTAAGACTTTGGTTTGCCCGCGTTTAACTTTTGATTCAATGCGTTTCAGTGTGGAAGAATAAGTGGGCTTGGTCTTGCGGCGCGGCTTGGGGCGGATCAATGACTTGCGTAGTAATAGAACCAGCTTATCAAGTGCTGCTGATCGGTTGCGATCCTGGCTGCGAAATTCCTGGGATTGGATCACCAATATATTGTCTTGGGTCAGCAAGCGCCCAGCCAGAAGGCTAAGCCTTGCGCGGGCATCATCAGGCAATCCAGAAATTGAAACATCAAAGCGCAGCTCAACCGCGGTTGAGACCTTGTTGACGTTCTGGCCTCCGGGCCCGGAGGCGCGGATGAAGCTTTCTTTGATGTCGCGTTCATCAATCACGAAGGAATCGGTAATTCGGATCATTTTTACTTTAAAGCGCCTTGGGGTTGACGGCGCAAGGCTTACCCGTTTAGAGGAGGGCGCAACAAAGCTGTTTTGATGCAGATTTGGCCCTTGTGGTGGAATGGTAGACGCGGCGGACTCAAAATCCGCTTCCGAGAGGAGTGGGGGTTCAAGTCCCTCCAAGGGCACCATTTTCATAAATGATGTTCTGAAAATGTAACGTCCCTGCGACGCATTCGTTGTTGATTGCGCTTGCCGTTTGGATTAGGCCAAAGACGCTGGCTTTGGCAACTGGATTAAGAGAGGCATAGGGTCTTGAGTTTGATCGTGCGATTGCTACTGGTGTGTATATTTGGCTTTTCCGCCATTGCACCGTCATACGCTGAAAAAGCCCAAGCTGGCACCACAGGTCCATCGCTGTTGTTTGATGCGTTCACAGGTGAAGTGATCAGCCAGGAACGCGCTGGTGAACCTTGGTACCCGGCTTCCCTCACCAAACTGATGACCAGCTATGTGATCTTTCGCAAAATCCGCTCCGGCCAGCTTAAGCTTGATCAAAAAATTCCAATTTCCGAACTGGCCCATTCGCAACCGGCAAGTCACACAGGTTTGCCCGCAGGCCAACTGGTCACGGTTGATTTTGCCTTGCAAGCCCTGCTGGTTTATTCGGCAAATGATATGGCTTATGTTTTGGCAGAGGGTGCCAGTGGTTCGATCAAGAACTTTGCTAAAGAGATGAATGACGTGGCCCGTGACATGGGGCTTAGTGCCACGCATTATGAAAACCCCAATGGCTTGTTTGATCCACGGCAAATCACCAGCGCGCGCGACATTGGCATCATCGCCGCCTTGATCATCAATCAATTTCCCGAGCACACACATTATTTCGCTCAGGAAGCGGTGGTGGTGGGCAAGCGTCGGTTGCCCAATCACAACAGCCTCATTCGCATCATGCCCGAAGCCGTTGGCATGAAAACCGGTTTTGTCTGCAACTCAGGATATAATCTGGTGGGCTCAGCGATTAAGGGTGGTCGCCAATTAATATCGGTGGTTTTGGGGGCGCGTTCGGGTCCGGCGCGGGCACAGCTTTCTCAGCTTTTATTACAATCGGGCTTTGACCGTCCAAATGATCCGCAACACGGCAAAGTGGCCGAGATTACCGACCAGATTTACGGGGCCATTGTGCCAGCTGATATGACCAAAGCTGTGTGCAAGCAAAAGGCCCCGGTCACGCCCGTCAATGCCCATAATCTTGCGGGCTGGGCGGTTTCATTCGGAACTTATCCTGATGCCATCAAGGCTGATATGGCGCTGCGTGGGCGCTTGATCAGCCCTGCCGGCATCGAAGCTGGTGGCACTGGCGGCGTGATTAAAATGCCAAACAAGGCTGGCTATGCGGCAATATTGTGGAGCTTGGATATGCCCAGCAGCCTTTCGCTGTGCAATCAATATAAGCAAGATGGAGCACCTTGTGATGTCATGCCTGAAAGCATGATCCAGCAAATGGCTCAAGCCGCACCGCCTGATCCAACCGACAATCAGCCGGTCACGGATGAAGGCTCGGATGATGACACATCAGGCGTTAAGCCACCACCAAAAATCAAGCGCCCGCACATTCATTGATGGTTGATCGGTCGCCCATTCCTGCTGCTATTCTCACCGGATTTTTAGGCGCGGGCAAAACCTCCTTGCTCAACACGCTGCTGAAAGACCCGATGCTTTCGAATGCTTGCGTCATCATCAATGAGTTTGGTGAAATCGGCATTGATCATTTGCTGGTTGAAAAGACCAACGACAATATTATCGAGCTGGCTGCTGGCTGCCTGTGCTGCACCATTCGCGGTGATTTGATCAACACCATTGCAGAATTGCTGGCCAAGCGTGACGCGGGCGAAATCAGAGCCTTTGATCGCATCCTGATTGAAACCACGGGCCTGGCTGATCCTGCCCCGGTGCTTCATGCCCTGATGCGTGATGATCTGCTGCTACAACGCCTGCGCCTTGAAGGTGTGATCACTGTGGTTGATGGGGTGAATGGCTGGGCCACGCTTGATGCGCATTCTGAAGCTGTCAAACAAGTGGCAGTGGCCGACCGCATCGTGCTCACCAAATTGGATTTGCTGCATGGCATTGAAGGCGAAAATAAAATGTTCGCCATCATTGGCCGCCTGCGGAAATTGAATCCAAGTGCGCGGCTGCTCACCACGCATCGTGGCGAAGCAAATGCCGAACGCCTCTTCACCATGGGGCTTTATGATCCCAAAACCAAAACACCAAATGTTCAAGCATGGCTCAATGATGAAGCCGTGCTCCGCGCTGAACATCATCACCATCATGATAAATCGCGCCATGATGCGCATATTCGCTCTTTCGCCTTCAAAGAAACCCGCGCCATTTCTCCGCAAGGATTGGAGCTGTTTTTAGAGCTTCTCACATCTTATCATGGTGCCAATCTGCTGCGCATGAAGGGCCTGATCAAAACTTCTGATGATCCAACGCGGCCACTGGCCGTGCACGGCGTGCAACATGTGTTTCATCCGCCGGTTCGCATGGAAAGCTGGCCTGATGGAGATGCAACAACACGGTTGGTGTTTATCGTGAAGGATATTGCCAAGGCAGAGATTGAAGGCCTGTTCAAAGCCTTCACCGATCAGATCAGCGGCGGCGCTGATGCCTTCACCGACAAGACCCTTTCGCTCAACAGGTGACCCAAATGAAGATCAAGGCTTACGGATTAAAGAAATGCACAACCTGCCAGAAGGCTTTGGAATATTTGGACGAGAAGGCTGTAGCGGTTGAATTTTCCGATTACTCAGTTGAAAAACCAACCAAAGAACAAATCACCAAATGGTCAAAAGCGTTAGGCG
>JAYVXY010000271.1:0-27078 GCA_043784785.1 Aestuariivirga sp.
CAAGCTGGAAAACGTAACGCTCGACATGCTTGGCCGTGCCAAGCGTGTGCGCGTTGAAAAGGAAAACACCACCATTGTTGATGGTGCTGGCAAGAAGGCGGACATTGCCGGCCGTTGCGCACAGATCAAGGCGCAGATTGAAGAAACCACTTCTGACTATGACAAGGAAAAACTGCAAGAGCGTTTGGCCAAATTGGCTGGCGGTGTTGCTGTGATCAAGGTTGGTGGTTCAACTGAAATCGAAGTGAAGGAACGCAAGGATCGCGTCGACGACGCTTTGAACGCCACACGTGCTGCTGTTGAAGAAGGCGTGGTTCCTGGTGGTGGCGTGGCTCTGCTGCGCGCCAAGAAGGCTGTTGATGCTCTGCACTCCGACAATCCAGACACGATGGCCGGCATCAAGATTGTCTCGAAGGCATTGGAATCTCCAATCCGTCAGATCGTTGAGAACGCTGGTGTTGAAGGCTCGATCGTTGTGGGCAAGTTGCTTGAGAAGACCGGCAATTACGGCTTCAACGCACAAACCGAAGAATATGTGGACATGATCGCCGCTGGCATCATCGATCCAACCAAGGTTGTGCGCGTGGCCTTGCAGGATGCAGCCTCAGTTGCCTCACTGCTGATCACCACCGAAGCGATGATTGCAGAAAAGCCAAAGAACTCTCCACCATCAATGCCAGGCGGCGGCGGAATGGGCGGCGGCATGGGCGGCATGGATTTCTAAGACGAAGTTCGAAGCTCATCACATTGCTGAAACAAATGAACCCCGGTGGAAGCACCGGGGTTTTTAGTTATCAGACCTGTGCGTTGCCGGGTGTTTGATTGACAGATATTGACAAGTCACTTTACGGCCTCCGAATAAATGGCCGCAAAATGCAAAGGATTTGTTGAAATGAGCAATCGTCTCGAAGCAATGCGGGCTAACCCGCGCAATAATTGGCAAATATCGGACATTGCAGCTCTTTGCCGTGAATTCGATGTTTCATTTGAACCGCCTCGAGGCGGTGGGTCGCATTACCGCGTCTCGCATCCGCGAATTGCCCGAAAATTGACCCCACCTTTCAAACGCCCAATTAAACCTGTATATATAAAACAGTTGGTTTCATTTATTGACGAGCTAAGGTCACTTTCGTGAACAAGTTGGAATATTCAGTTGTTGTCGAACCGCTTGCTGCCGAAGATGGCGGAGGCTTTGTTGCGACTGTGCCTGATCTGCCTGGCTGCATGAGCGATGGCGAAACGCCTGAAGAAGCTTTGGTCAATGTGCAGGATGCCATTGTTGCTTGGATCGAAGCCGCTAATGATTTAGGCCATATAATTCCAAAGCCTTCGCGCAGATTGGCGCTGGCCAGTTAGTTCCATCTAACCTTCAAACAAACTCATTTTTGGCCTGTCGTTTTTTGCGTTCTGCCGTAAATGCCCACCAGTCTAATGCCTCACCGGTTTTCGCTTGATGAATTGCAGCGGCGAAAACGTCCCAAACGCAAGGGTCGTGTTTGTGGTGGGTGATGATTTGAAGGCGGGTGTAAAGTTCATCGGGTTCTGCGGTCTGCAATTGCGCTACGGTGCTGATGCCGAGCAACGCAAAGTCAGTCAGCGCCGCTTTGCCGACATTGCGCAAATCGGCCAGTTGCTTTGGCAATTTCAATTCAGCCGATGTGCCTGCAAGTTTTGCAGAAATGACGACATCCAAAGGTGATGAGTGGGTCTGTTTCAAAACGCAATCTGCACTTTCATCGCCCGGCTCCGATCCCCCGCCAAGTCGAAGGCTTGTTTGGCTTGGGCCAATGGGAATACTTCGGTGAGCAGTGGTTTCAAATCAACACGGCGCTTGTTGATGAGATCGACGGCCAGGGCGAATTCTTCGTGGAAGCGGAAGGAGCCACGGATTTCGATTTCTTTTGAGACGATCATATTTTGAGGGAGCGCGATATTGCCGCCTAAGCCCAATTGAACGAGTATGCCGCGTGGGCGGAGGACTTCCAGCCCTAAGTGCAGGGCGGCTTCGTTGCCGGAGGCTTCGATCATGATATCGAACGTGCCCTTGTCGGCTTTGAAGGGGGAGATTTGATCGGCATTGGTGGCGACGTTGATGGTGCGGTCGGCGCCGACTTTTTTGGCAAGGCCCAGCGTGAAATCCGAGACATCTGTGGCGATGATTTCTTGTGCGCCATGGGTTCGTGCCGCGATGATGGCAAGCGCACCAATCGGGCCGCAGCCGGTGACGAGCACGCGCTTGTTGGCAAGTGAACCGGCGCGGATGATGGCATGGAGCGTGACGGCGAAGGGCTCGGCGAATGCGGCCTCCTCAATGCTGACAGCTTTGGAGATGATGTGAGCTTGTGAGGCATCGGCGATCAATGATTGCTGGAACGCGCCTTGCACATGGGGAAAGCGCATGGCGCTGCCGTAGAATAACATGTCGAGGCAGTGGTTTTGCTGGCCCTTTTGGCAGTAGATGCATTGGCCGCAGGGGCGCGAAGGGTTGACCGCCACAATGTCTCCGACTTTGACACTGGTGACGCCTGCGCCCAGTTTGGTAACCTCACCTGCCACTTCATGGCCCAGCACCATCGGCTCCTTGAGGCGAATGGTGCCGAAGCCACCGTGTTTGTAATAGTGCAGATCAGAGCCACAAATGCCGCCGCGCTTGATCGCGACTTCGATTTGCCCCTGCCCCAATGTTTCAGCGGCGCGCTCTTCAACCCGCAAATCCATGGCCTGGTGGATGACCACGGCTTTCATGGCTACACCACTGCTGAAGGCAGTGGCTTGCCTGCAAAATGCGCGGCTAGATTATCGCGCACCAATTGGCCCATGCCGCGGCGGGTTTCAAAGGTGGCGCTGCCCACATGCGGCTGCAGCACCACGTTGTTTAATTTGGCAAAGCGTGGATCAGGGTTTGGCTCATTCAAATAAACATCAAGCCCTGCCCCTTTGATGACGCCCTTCTCAAGGGCATGCAGCAAGGCCGCCTCGTCAACCACCGAGCCGCGCGCCACATTGATGAAATAGCCATCCTTGCCTAGGGCGATGAATGCAGCTGCGCCGATCAGGCTTTGAGTGGCCGCACCACCGGGAATGACAGCAACCAAAAAATCCGATTGGGCGGCGAGCGCTTCGACGGTTTCACAATAGGCATAAGACACATCATCGCGCTTTTTGCGGTTATGATAGGCAATGGGCATATCAAAAGCTTGGGCGCGCTTGGCAATGGCCAAGCCGATTTGGCCAAGACCGACGATGCCCATGCGCTTGCCGGTCATGCGGGTGACCAAGGGCAACATGCCCTTGCTCCAGGCGGCGCTGCGCACATGGGCATCACCTTGGGGCATGTTGCGCGCCACGGAAAGGCACAGGCCCATGGCGATGTCAGCGACATCAGAGGTTAACACATCTGGCGTGATGGTAACGCGAATGCCGCGGGCCTTGGCAATGTTCAAATCGATCGCATCAAGGCCAACACCGAAGAAGCTGATGATTTCCAGCTTGGGCAGCGCCTTGATCAATTCCGTTGATGCGCCAAAATCACCGCGGGTGGCGATGGCGCGAATTTGGGCAGCATGTTTGGCAATGAAGGCGGGCTTATCATCTTGCTCCCAAAGCTTCAGAACCTGATATTGCGCTTCGAGCAACGGCATCTCCCAATCAGGGTAGGAGCCAAGCATCAACAGTGTGGGTTTTTCCATTGCATAAGCCTTAATGTTCTTGCAATTCATTTTTTGGTTCTGGATACTCACCATGTGGCCATTGATTGGTCAAGCACATGAAATGAATAAGTGATGGCGCATAAGTTATTTGATCTTTCTGGCAAGCGGGCTTTGATTACAGGTTCCAGCCAAGGCATCGGCTTTGGCATCGCGCAGGGCCTGGCGGAAGCGGGTGCTGAGATCATTCTGAATGGCCGCGATGGTGCGAAACTGGCGATAGCGGCTGCCTTGTTACGCAAGGCGGGCCACAAGGTTCATGAGGCGGCGTTTGATGTTACATCGGTACCTTCAGTAACAGCTGCGATTGAAAAGATTGAAGCGACAGGCCCGATCGACATTCTCTTCAACAATGCCGGAATGCAATTTCGCACAGCTTTGGAGGATTTTCCCCTGGAAAAATTCCAAGAGCTTTTGCGGGTGAATGTGGAAAGTGTTTTTCTGGTTGGCCAAGCCGTCGCGCGCCATATGATCAAACGTGGACGCGGCAAGATCATTAATATCTGCTCGGTGCAAAGTGAGTTGGGTCGGCCTTCAATTGCGCCTTACACGGCCACTAAAGGCGCTGTTAAAATGCTGACTAAAGGCATGTGCGCGGATTGGGCCAAGCATGGCATTCAAATCAATGGCATTGGGCCGGGCTATTTCAAAACCGAGATCAATAAAGCCCTGGTTGAAAACCCTGAATTTTCGGGCTGGCTGGAAAAGCGCACGCCAGCGGGCCGTTGGGGCAACCCTGAAGAGCTTTCAGGCGCTGCCATATTCCTCGCTAGCGACGCATCATCTTTTATCAATGGACACATCCTCTATGTCGATGGCGGCATCACCTCGGTTCTCTAAGCGCTTCAAAGGCGCTGCCGTCGTCATGGGCGTTGCCTCATGTGGTAAAACCTCGGTTGGTGAATTGCTAGCCGAAAAACTGAGCGCGCATTTTATTGAAGGTGATCGGCTGCACCCTGCCAGCAATGTCGCCAAAATGTCGGCGGGCAATCCACTGACCGATAATGATCGTTGGCCATGGCTTGCCGCTGTTGGGGCATCATTGGCGGGCAATGAAGCGGCTGTTGCTTCATGTTCCGCCCTTAAGCGCAGTTACCGCGAAGCCATAGCTAAGGCAGCGCAGCGCCCTGTTGCCTTTATCTTTCTGCACGGCACACGCGAAGTTCTGGAACAGCGCATACATGATCGCAAAGGCCATTTCATGCCGCCATCATTGCTGGACAGCCAGTTGAAAACGCTGGAACCTCCTGCGGCCGATGAATTGGCGTTGAAGCTTGATATTGCCGAGCCCGTCGAAGCCTTGGTTCAAACGGCTCAAGCTTGGTTGCTCAACCAAACCTAACGAAGTCCTTGCATAAAGCCCCGCCTGTAATACAGTCGAGGCAATGAGATACAAGCTTGCGCGATAACGCAGCACCACTTCATGTTTTGGGAAATTGAAATGTCGAACGCAGAAATTGGATTGATTGGCTTGGGTGTCATGGGCTCTAACCTCGCTCTTAACATTGCCGAGAAGGGTTTTCATGTTGCGGTTTATAATCGCAACTTTGATGTGACACGAGAATTCAAAGCCAATGCTGGCAAATTGTCTGACTTCATCATCCCCTGTGAAACGCTACAAGATTTGGCTGCTGCCATTCGCCCGCCGCGCCCGGTGATTATTATGATCACGGCGGGCAACCCGGTTGATCAAGTGATTGGCCAATTGCGCAAGGTTCTCACCAACAACGACATCATCATTGATGCTGGCAATGCCAATTTCCACGATACTGTGCGCCGCTTTAATGAGCTTGATGGTTCAGGCCTCACCTTTATTGGCATGGGGGTTTCTGGTGGTGCAGAAGGTGCGCGCCATGGTCCTTCGATCATGGTGGGCGGCACGGAAGTTTCTTACATGCGGGTTGAAAATGTTTTGACGGCTATTGCCGCCAAATACAAAAAGGAAGCCTGCTGCGCCTGGCTTGGGCCAAATGGCGCTGGGCATTTTGTGAAAACGATCCACAACGGCATTGAATATGCCGATATGCAAATGATCTCGGAAGTCTATGGCATCATGCGTGATGGCTTGGGCATGAAGGCCAAAGACATTGGCAAAGTGTTTGAGAAGTGGAACAAGGGCCGCCTCAATTCCTATTTGATTGAAATTACTGCCAAGGTTCTGGACGTTACCGATGCCAAAACCAGGAAGCCTTTGGTTGATATCATTCTTGATCGTGCCGGCCAGAAGGGGACGGGCAAATGGGCGGTGATTGAAGCGCAGAACCTTGGTGTTCCGGCCACCACATTGGAGGCGGCTGTTGCGGCGCGCGTGTTATCATCGATGAAGACCGAACGCGAGGCTGCCGAGAAGGCTTATAAAATTCCGCGCAAGAAAATCCCAGCTAAATCCAAAGCTGCCGTTCTGCGCCAGTTGGAAGCTGCACTTTATGCCGGAAAGATTGCGGCTTATGCACAGGGCTTTGCAGTGATGGAAGGTGCTTCAAAGGATTTCACCTGGAACATTCCCTTGGGCACGGTTGCCAAAATCTGGCGTGAGGGCTGCATCATCCGTTCGCAATTTTTAGGCTTGATCACGCAGGCGTTTTCTAAAAATGGCGGCAAGGGCAATTTGTTGATGGCACCGGCCTTTATGAAGATGATGAAAGAGTCTCACGCTGCCTTGCGCGTGATTGTGGCCCATGGCGCAATGATTGGCGCTCCCGTGCCCGCGCTCTCCTCCGCGCTTTCTTATTTCGATGCTTACCGCCAAGCGCGCGGCACCGCAAATTTGATCCAAGGCCAGCGCGATTTCTTTGGGGCACACAGCTTTGAACGCATTGGCGAGCAAGGTGCATTTCACGGCCCTTGGGGTGATGGCACACAATAGAGCAGTGTTTCGTGAGGTATTAACGCTGTTGTTTTGACAGAAAATTGGATTGGTCTTGACAAAAACCGACCAGTTGGTATGTCATGTTTCTATGAATCAACAAACCCACCCAACGCGAACCAAAATCCTCGATGCGGCTTTGCACGTCATCCGCTGCAAGGGTTACGCCGACACCAGCATTGATGATCTCTGCACTGCCGCCAATCTTACCAAGGGCGGCTTTTTTCATCACTTTAAAGGCAAGGAAGATTTGGCCATCGCCGCCGCCGATCATTTCTCCAAAAACGCGGATCGATTTTTTGCTTCGGCACCATATCAAGAATTGTCAGACCCTTTGTTTCGACTTCTGGGTTACATCGATTTTCGCATTGCCATCATACGCGGCACGCTTCCACAATTCACCTGCTTGCTCGGCACCATGGTGCAGGAAACTTATCAAACCCACCCCGCCATTCGTGCAGCATGTAACACGCATATCAGGTCACATGCTGCTGATGTTGCCAAGGATATTGCACTTGCCAGAGATTATTACTGTCCTGATGCAGAATGGAGCGCAGAAGGCTTAGGGCTTCACACGCAAGCTGTAATCCAAGGGTCATTTGTTCTGGCTAAGGCTAGCAACGGCCCTGAAATTGCCATTGAAAGTTTGGAGCATCTGCGCCGCTACATCGAATTGTTGTTTGAAGTTCCGCCACAAGAAGCAAAACAATCACCGGGAGAAGACTGACCATGACCATGCAACATTATCGCGGCGGCTGCCAATGCGGTGCTGTTACCTATGAGGTCGATGCCGATCTCGATCAGACCATCACCTGCAATTGCTCGCGCTGCCGGAAGCTCGGCTCGGTGCTCACCTTCACCGCTGCTGAAAAATTCACGCTTCTTTCAGGTGAGCATAGCCAAACCGAGTATCTCTTTAACAAGCATGCGATCCACCATTTGTTCTGCAAAACCTGCGGCATCGAAAGTTTTGCGCGTGGCTCCAAACCAGATGGTGCGCCGATGGTGGCCATCAATGCCAATTGCCTTGAAGGTGTCGATCCCCGCGCTTTGAAATCCCATCACTTTGATGGTCGCAGCAAATAAGCTTGTCAATAAAGGAGAGGAACCATGGCTAAAATGCAAAGCCCTTTTGTTTGGCACGATTTGATGACCACTGATGTCGAAGCGGCCAAGGTTTTTTATTCTGAAATTGTGGGATGGACATTCAACCTTCAACCGCCTGCTTATAATGTTGCATTGGTGGGTGATGCTGGCGTTGGCGGCATAATGGAAACGCCTGCCGAAGTGAAGGGCATGCCACCTTTTTGGGCTGGCTATATTTATACGCCTGATGTTGATGCGGCCTGTGCGCAGGTTAAAAAGCTCGGTGGCATCATCCACCGCGAACCATGGGATGTGCCCGGTATTTTGCGGATGGCGATTATTGGTGATCCAACGGGTGCTGGCCTCAACATCATGCAGCCCTATTCGACCGAGCAACGCAAAATGCCCAAAGAAAGTGCGGTTGGTACCGTTGGCTGGAATGAACTTCACGCTGGCGATCTGAACGTTGCTTGGGATTTCTATTCAAATCTGTTTGGTTGGACCAAGGGCACTGCGATGGATATGGGGCCGATGGGTGTTTATCAGCTTTTCCAAATCGATGGGAAAGACGTGGGCGGCATGATGAAGAAAATGGATTCCATGCCCGTGCCGAGTTGGGCTTATTATTTCAATGTCGATGGCATTGATAAGGCTGTGGCGCGCATCGCCAAGGCTGGCGGCAAAATTGCCATGGGGCCGCATCAGGTGCCCGGTGGGCAATGGATCGTTACTGCACAGGATCCGCAAGGTGCATTCTTCTCGCTGCTATCGGAGAGTAAATAATGGCAACCCAAAAAATTACGCCATTCCTGTGGTTTGACAATGAAGCGGAGGAAGCTGCCAAACATTATGTGGCTGCCTTCAAAAATTCCTCAATCGATAATGTGATGAAACAACAGGGTGGAGATAGAGCTTTCATGGTTTCATTCACCATCGCCGGGCAAAAATATTCCGCCATGAATGGTGGCCCGATGTTCAAACCCAATGAGGCATTTTCGTTCTTTGTTGAATGCGATGATCAAGCCGAAGTTGATCGCCTATGGGATCATTTGTTGCAAGGCGGCGGGAAAGAATCGCGCTGTGGCTGGCTGAAAGACCGTTGGGGATTTAGTTGGCAGATCGTGCCCAAGCGCTTTATCGAGATGATGAAAGGCGGCGACGGAGCTGCCTCAGGCCGCGCCATGCAGGCCATGATGCAAATGGTGAAATTTGATATTGCCGAACTTGAAAAAGCTTACAAAGGATAGATGTCATGAAACTGGGTTATGTGATTGTATATGTGGCCGATGTCGCTGCCACTGTTAAATTCTATGAGGCAGCTTTCAACCTCGAGTGTCGCTTTGCCCATGAGAGTGGCATGTATTCTGAAATGGAAACGGGTGGCACTGTGCTGGCCTTCGCCAATGAAGACTTCACCCCGAGCAAGGGCGCATTCACGCCTAACCGCGCGGGTCAAAAATCATCCGGCGCTGAAATTGCTTTCTTGACGAGCGATGTTGAAAAGCAATTCAAACACGCCCTCGCATCAGGTGCAGTTGCTCTTATGCAGCCAACGGTGAAGCCGTGGGGGCAGACCGTTGCTTATGTCAAGGACTTGAACGGCTTTCTGGTCGAGCTTTGCACGCCCATGGGGTGAAAAATTGAAGTTGCAGGACACATTGGCATCAAAACCTCATGAGTGGACTTACCCTGAGAAAGTGGCGGGATTTCTGATAACATAATTGCAACCGGGGGACCTTCAGGGGTGAACAGCAGAGACGAGTATTTACGACCGAGTTTAAGCGCGAGGCGGTTGGGTTGTCCGCCAATAACAGATCGGGCACTTTCGTTTCATCATGCGTCAAAACCGACAAATGACTTGGCAACGGCCGCAGCGATTTCATGGTCAGGGCGCTGGGCCAGATCATGTCCAAGCTCACCGACGATGTGATTTCGTATGTGGTTGCTAAGGTTCTTACGCAGCAAGCCAAGCGCTCTTGGCGGTGCGACAAGGATGAGTTGATCGAAAACTCCATTTGCGAAGGCATCATCCAACCTTAAGGCAAGCCTTTGCAAGAATTCCTCTTCTCGCTTCTCATGAATGTCGGTGCGAGGTTCAAGAGCATGGCGTACGCTGCCGGTTGAGCTGAACGTACGGCCCGGCTTGTCGTCTCCAAGCTCATGGGTGAAAGCTGCGTGATCGTCGTATTTCTCGCCAGGAATAGTTTTGGTTCTGTTCTCCGGGTTGGCATGCAACAGGATGCGAGCATGGGCTCCATCGGCAACAGCGATCCAAGTCTTGATTGGTTTCATAAGTCTATTCCTCAAAGAAGCTGGCACCCTTTCGAGCGACGCTCCAGGGTAACGAGAGATTAAGATTGAAATATTTTTAGGCTAACAATTGAAATTACCGCCTACATTGACTTGCATCAAACTTACTGCTTTCAATCGCCACATGACGCTCAGCCTCCGCGCGCATATAAAGTTATGTAACGGAACCAAATGGTACCAGGGGTTGTAATGGACGAAATAGACACCCAGCTTCTGCAGACAATCTACAACGTTTCGCCCGATGCAATTGTTGTGATTGACTCAAATGGCTTGATCAGATCGTTTAGTCATATGGCCGAAATCGTGTTTGGCCATGCATCGGCAGATGTTCTGGGCAAAAACGTGAAGCTGCTCATGCCAGCATATTTTGCTGACAACCATGATGAATTCATAAGCCGCTATCTCGAAACGGGAAAGCGCCGGATCATCGGGATAGGCCGGGTGGTGACTGGCCAGCGCAAGAACGGTTCGACTTTTCCGTTGGAATTGGCCATCGGAGAGGCGCGCGTTAATGGCCATATCTATTTCACCGGTTTTGTCCGTGATCTCACGGAACGCCAACAAACTGAACAGCGCATCCATGAATTGCAGGATGAGCTGATACACTCCTCCAGGCTGGCGAGCCTAGGCGAAGTCGCGTCAATGGTTGCCCATGAAGCCAATCAGCCCCTTTCGGCCGCCGCCACATATCTTGAGGTGGCGCGCGAGCTCGTGATATCAACAGATCCCAAAACCCATGATCGTGGCGTTCAAACACTGGAACAAGTGGCCAAACAAATCCAGCGGGTCGGCGATACGATCCGTCGAATTCGGGAATTCGCCAAAAAGAGAATACCTGAGCAAGCGCTAGAGGATATCAACCGGGTCGTTGAAGAGGCCGCAGCCATCGCGGCTGTTGGAACGAAAGGCAAAAACATCGGAACCGCATATGACCTTTCTCCGTCGCTGCCATCCGTCTGGGTTGACCGAATTCAAATTCAGCAGGTTGTGATGAATCTGGCGCGCAACAGTATCGATGCCATGGAAAATTCCCAACTGCGTGAACTGATTTTACGCACCCGGCTTATCGATGCCGACCATATCGAAGTCAGCATCATCGACACCGGACCTGGCATTCCTGCAGCGATTGTCGAACGATTATTCAAGCCATTCATCTCGACAAAATCTGATGGCACGGGTCTGGGCCTTGCGATCTGCAAATCAATCGTTGAAGCTCATGGTGGCAAGTTGGTCTATTTAGCCAACCCACAAGGTGGCGCAATTTTCAAGTTCAACGTGCCTGTTGCTGTTGACAAAGGGGCGAATGCTTAAATCATGACTGGCCTTGTCCATGTCATCGACGATGATGAAGGGGTTTGCGGCTCGCTCCATGCCTTGCTGGAGCTGAAGGGCTATGCCGTGCATACCCACACCACGTCTGCTGGCTTTTTAAGTGAATTCAAGCCAGAGAAAACGCTTTGCATTTTGGCCGACTTGCGCATGCCTGGCATGGGCGGGTTAGAATTGCAGGAACACTTAACCCAGCAAGGCGTGGACGTGCCCTTCATCATGATCACAGGTCACGGTGACGTATCCACCGCCGTGCGCGCGCTGAAGTCTGGCGCAATGGATTTTATTGAGAAACCTTTGGAAACGCGGCTGGTTTTGGCTGCGGTTGAACGCGCTGTCGACACGAGGCGGAAACTGCTTGCGGAAGCCCAGCTTGTTGCAGAAGCAAAGCTTAAGCTCAACGAATTGAGTCCGCGCGAAAGTGAAGTCCTCCAATTCATCGTCTTAGGAAAACCGAACAAGATCATTGCTTTTGAATTGGGCATTAGCCAACGAACGGTGGAAAACCACCGCGCTCGACTTATGATGAAAACGCAATCGAATAGCGTGGCAGAACTCATCAAGATTGCCATCGCCGGGGGTTTGGGTGTTAGCGAAAAAGTTGACATAAATCAAAGCGTGAATGAATAGTTTCACGAAATATACAACCAGATATGAATACAAAAGAAATAAGGCTTTAGGTCGTTTGGGACCGAGCAAGCCTCAAGGAAGATTGATGCTAAGGTGACAAAGGAACGGCATAAAACCTGTATTTGCGTCGTTGACGATGACGACGCTGTGCGCCACTCGCTCGACCTCTATCTCTCAATGAAGGGTATGGAGGTATTCGCCTATAGCAGCGGCAAACAACTACTTGAAGACGAAACCATTTTGGTGTCCCATCTATTCATCCTCGACATCAATATGCCGGAAATGGATGGCTTTGCAGTGCTTGAGGAACTGCGCCTTCGGGGCATAGGCGCACCGGCAATCTTCATGTCTGGTCTTGGTGACCGGCAGATTGAGAAGCGTGCTGAAGCCTCTGGTGTAGCGGCATTCTTTACCAAGCCGATTAATCCCAAGGCCTTACTTGAGACTGTGGTCGAACTCATCGACAATTCCACTAGGTAGAAATACTCAAGTAGAATCCCCGTCTATCTCGTAACTGCAGCCTGTTGTCTGATCCACCTCATAGCAAACCCGCCGGCTACTTCGGCCCCTAATGTGAGGATGACTATCATGATTTGCACCAGCGAACACAACTCCAACACTATTGCCTTTGGAACGCAAAAGGTGGCCATGCTCAAGTCATTGGTTGGTCTATCGAACTATGCAAGATTTGATAGCGCAGAAAAGACAGCCCTCGAAAATGCGAGTTGGGTGATCCGGACGGTTGACCGGGGTGTAGCACTTCTCTCGCAGGGCGAGGAATGCAAATCGGTTTCAGTGATCTTGTCAGGTTGGTCCTTCTCTTGTCAGACCTTGGTCGACGGCAAGCGGCAAATTCTTGATTTCACGCTTGCCGGCACTCTGCTCGGTTTTGGTGCCAACCGAACCGCTCAACGCAGTGTTGAAACAATCACCCCCTGCGTTGTGGGCAGCCTGCCAGTTTCACAATTTTATGGTCTTCTGGCGCGCTGCCCCCATTTTGCGGTGCAAATTGCTGAGCATATTGTTGATAGTGAAATGCGCGCGCATGCCCATCTGACCCATCTCGGTCGTCGCAGTGCACGTGAGCGGGTGGCTGCGCTTGTTGTAGAACTCATTTCGCGCAGCAATATGCGCAAAACCGCTGGCGGCGGCGATGGTCAGGATTTGCCTTTGACTCTCGCTATGATCGCAGATGCGCTGGGCCTGTCGTCTGAACATGTCTGCCGCACATTGGCAAAGATGGCTGAAGATGGCGTACTTGAACTAAAACGCCAATCGTTGAGGATCTTAGATGCCAACGCACTTTCCAGAGAAGCAGGCGTAGATGATGTCGCCGTAATTCCGGCAATGCTGAGCAAGATGGAGCGTCCGCTTACATTAGCTGTGTGAGGTGGATTAATGAACAGAGGTAATGTTGGTCTTGCTCCTTTCATCGCTGGCACCGCCCTTGCCATTCAAGCTGGTGACGGTTGGGCCCAATGGATAATGCGGGCTGAACTGCCGCAGCGAGTGGCAAGAGCAACTATGGCCACCTGAAACTCCACGGCATAAACTGGGTCACTGGTAACAGAGTAAAGGACAGCACGGATGCAATGGTCAATTACAATCGGACGTATCGCTGGAACCTCTATCCGCATCCATGTCACGTTTCTTCTCTTTCTGTTTTGGATTGGCATCAGTGATTATGCTGCCGGTGGTCTTCCAGCCGCATGGGCTTCTCTCACTTTCATCGTGTTGATTTTCGCCTGCGTCACAGCCCATGAATTTGGCCACATCCTAACCGCGCGTTGCTTTGGTGTGCACACGCCAGAAGTCGTTCTCTTGCCCATTGGCGGGGTCGCCAGCATGGAGCGGATACCCGAAGAGCCGCGTCAAGAGTTTCTGGTCGCAATTGCCGGCCCCATGGTGAATGTCGTCATTGCGGCTGGCCTTCTTTTCTTTTTAGGTCAATCTCTCAGCAGCCTCGGCACGATCGATCTCGAAAAAGCAACATTGTTGCAGCGACTCGCCCTCACGAACATCGTGCTGGCTGTTTTCAATCTGGTGCCCGCCTTTCCGATGGATGGCGGTCGTGTTCTCCGTTCGCTGCTCGCCATGCGTCTGGGCTTACATCGCGCCACCGAAATTGCTGCGAAGTTGGGCCAGGTTTTCGCTTTCCTCTTTGTGATAGCGGGCTTGTTCTCCAACCCGATGCTGATCTTCATCGGTTTATTTATTTACATCGGCGCCTCCGCTGAGCGCCAAGGCAGCGCGTTGCATTGGTTTTCCCGTGATCTCAAAGTATCGCAGGCAATGGAAAAGTCGGTTCGCAGTTTTCCAAAAACGGCTCTGTTATCTGAAGTTGTGAGTGAATTGCTGACAACCTCGCAACGCAATTTTGCTGTCATCGATGAGCACGAGAACCCCGTCGGCTTTTTAGATCGTGAAGATCTCGTAAATGGTTTGATAAATCAACAATCCAATGCTGCAATCGCATCGATCATGCGCGAACCATCCGTCACGCACGAGGATGATCCTCTTGAAAAGGCAATCTCGGATATGACCAGACAAGGCAGAAAATCCAAAATCGTAATCAATAGTGCCGGACGGGTTGTCGGAATACTGACATTTGAAAACGTTATTGAAATGTTGATGATCCATAATGCGCGGCCAGACTGGCATTTTCCCGAGACTGTATCACACACCCACCAATCTCTAAAAAAGCCATTTTGAATCGCAAGGGAATCGGGGGCAAATCTGTTTAATGGGCCAAAACATAGGTTCCCGGAGCCGCGCCGCTTGGCGTTAGTCCTTTGTCAATTGACCCCATAGCGGGAGGCTTACCCGGTTTGCCTGATCTTTGGTCAAGCCAAGACACCCACTCCTTCCACCAAGAACCCGTGACTGGCGCGTAAAGACCGACCCATGCGTCAGGGGCAACATATTGGTCGTCCTTGTTCCGCATCGCCACACGATAATGTTGTTGCAAGTTTGAAGGATAGGCGATGATACCTCTATTATGACCAGCACTTGCCAGAAGAAATGTGACGTCGGTATCGGTCAAGATTGCAATCTTATATACGGACCGCCAAGGTGCCACATGGTCTCGCTCAGTCCCGATAGCGAAGATCGGAACCCTGATATCGCCAAGTGAAATAGGGCGTCCATGAACTTCGTATCGGCCAACGGCAAGTTCATTGTTCAGAAACAACTTACGCAAATAATCGCTGTGCATCTTGTAGGGCAATCGCGTCGCGTCTTCATTCCAGGCAATCATATCATCCATTGGCTGGCGTTCGCCCAATAGATATTCACGAATAACCCGTGACCAGATAAGATCATTGGATCGCAGCAACTGAAATGTACCAGCCATCTGGCTGGCATCAAGGTAACCCTGCTTCCACATAATGTCTTCAAGTAGCGAAACCTGGCTTTCGTTGATGAAAAGCGTCAACTCGCCCGCCTCGGTAAAATCAACCTGTGCGGCCATCATTGTTATTGATTTGAGGCGGTCATCGCCGTCACGCGCCATGGCCGCCGCCGCAATAGCAAGGAGTGTGCCCCCTAAACAATAGCCTACGGCATGTACTTTTTCTCCCTGAGCAATATCACTGACGGTATCAAGCGCGCTCACCACGCCAAATTCACGATAATCTTCCAGCGATAGTTCACGATCCTCTGGTAACGGATTTTTCCAGGATATCATGAAAACGGTGTAACCTTGCTCAGTCAAATAACGAACCATTGAATTTTCAGGCGAGAGATCAAGAATATAATATTTCATGATCCACGCTGGAACGATCAGAATTGGTTCAGGCCGCACCTGTTGGGTTGACGGTGAATATTGGATGAGCTCAATCAAATGATTGCGATAAACCACTTTGCCAGGTGTTGCCGCAATGCGTTCACCCACTCCGAATGCTTCCTCTGGGCCATAGCGCCGATCCGAAAAAATTCTTTCCATATCCTGCTGCCAGCTTTCATAGCCGCGCAAGAGATTTGTACCTTTTTCTTCAATCGTGCGATTTAGCGCTTGCGGATTGGTGAGCAAGAAATTGGATGGCGAAAACATATCGAGCCATTGGCGCGAACCAAATTCAAGCATGCTTTCATGCTGCTTTGACAGGCCCGGAACATCTGTAGTTGCATTATGCCACCATTGCTGATTGAGAAGAAACCCCTGGTAAAATAAGTTGAATGGCCAATTCTGCCACTCCGGTGCAACAAAACGCTTATCATGGGGGAGTGGCGAGATACACGTTTCTGCCGAATTGGCTTTGAGGCCATAATCCCATGCGTGATTGAATAATTTCAAGTTCTTTTTTTGGGCCTTTTGCAGCAATAGCATCTGCTTTCCAGGTGAAACCGCAAGGTGGATGAGCCAATCAAAACCAGCAACCGCCATGGCAGCAATCGATATTCCACTCGAAAACCGAGCAAGCCCAGCATGCAACATATGATCCGCCATTTTAGCTTGGGGGATCATTGGATTATCATCTGGTTCCCAGCTCAGAGGATTGAAGACTTTTTGTGAGTTTGTCATGGTTCATTTCTAAAACTGAAACTGCAGAATGCAGTTGAGCAAGATCAAGGCTAATCAAAATACAGATGCCTTTTCTATCCTATGAAAGAGGAGGATTTCGTCATGGCTCAACAACCGACATCAAGAATTGAAATGAAGACTCCAGATATGATGGGAGCACTGCCAGTGCAGTCTGTACAGAATGCCACCAACGCATATCTATCCAGCTGGAAGCAGGTCGAGAAACTGCAAATGGAAGTGCTGCGATTCGTAAACCAACGGCTGCTGAAGGATTTTGCCCATTCGGGCCGCTTACTCGCTTGCAAGGGTCCAACCGAATTCCTCGAAGCCCAGATGGATTTTTGCAATCAGTACCGTGATGACTATACGAGGGAAAGTCAGGTATTTAACAATCTGGCACGTGATACGGTGAAAGATATACAAGGTACGTTGCAGGAAAACTTGGGCTTGCGCTAGCGCAAGCCTTGCAAATTGTCGAATTGGCTTACGACAAATTCCTTGACTCGAGTGTTCCGAGATAACAGAAACACTCGAGTTGAACTTTACTTCTTCGGCGTATCTTTGTGGCGGCGCAGAGCCCCAACAATTGAGATGATTGCCGGAATGAGAAGCCGGGTAATTTGGGAATTGTCGATGCCGCCCTGCGCGCCAAACATGCCAAAGGCCGGGCCCGCTCCGTTAAAATCTGCGCCAAGCGCGTCGCTGGAGAGTTTGCGTAACTCTTCTGCCATGGGCAGCTCGCTACCGGGCTTCGCAAGGATGGCCCCCAACATTGCACCAAGTGCCAAAACAATATTGCCCAAGCCGATCACCAGAGGAGTCCACACGGGGCCCCATAGCGAGACGAGAAATGAATACAGCGCGATATTGACGAAGGCCAATCCCATCACCGCTGCCAAGATGGCGATACTGGTCAGCGCAAACTTACGAACAAAAACCTTCAACCATATCTCGGCAACAACAGCTTCGCTGCGCACATAGAGGCGAATATGATTAATCAGGGATTGGATATTCATGATGACGTTCCTCAGTGTGCAGTAACACGGCCGATGACAATGCCAAGCGCCAAAGCCCCAGCCAGAGCGGCTATCGGATGCTGCGTAGCGGTCGTTTCGGCGTCGTTTAATACATCAACAACCATCTGATTCAATTCACCAATCTGGTGCTCAAGTTGTTGCAGCGTTGATTCTGACTTCGTACCGCCGATCTCCTCCGCCGGTAGCACCGACTTATCGATTTTGCATGTCCCATTTCTAAGGGCCAGAATTTCCGCTCTGAGTTCATCAAGTTTCTTACGAATATCCATCGCGTGTGCCATTCCAGCCTCCATAGACCCAATTATCAATGCTTTATTATTGAGGTTATATTCAAATTTCAACGGTCACATTGATCCTGCTCAATTCAAGTCAGAACAATTCACACACGTGGAACCCAGGCATCTTCTGTTTTCACATATTGGTGTTTGACCGCTGACCAGGCAACGCGGTGAGCGATTTCCTCTCGCCTTGGATCGCCTTTGTAACTCTCAAACGCGCTATTAAAGGCTGCGCGAAAAATATCTTGCGCATGTTCTGGCAGGTGAGAACGGACCGAGACTGGCAGATCCGCATTTAAGGCGTAGGGCATTGTTCAAGAACCGTTCAAGCGGCGATGGCCATTTCGCAAGCTGCTTTTATACGCGATACAAAGCTTTGCACCGATTGATCCATCGCATTGCTGGAAATATTACGCTGTGTGACCTCCATCGTCGCAACAGGCAGTTTTTTACAAATTTTTTGCATCTGCCGAAGTGCTGCCGTCCCGCCATTGCCACCTAGCGTGCAGAAAAGCGCGACGCGGTTGAACTTCGCAGCTTGATCATCAAGGAAAGCCCGAACCGGACTCGACATGGATGATGCCCAAACCGGTGTTCCAACGATCACAACATCAAACTGAGAAGGATCTATGGATTGCAGACGAATTTTTGCTTCTTGCTTGCTGAGCGCCTCCTTAAGCGACCTTAAGTAACCGAACAGCCCGGTACGATCAACTTCATCATGAATTTGCAGTATTTCAGCATCAAGAGCGGAAGCAATTTTCTCTGCCAGTTTACGTGTGTTTCCGGTGCGGGAATAATATACGATAAGAGTTTTCATGCCGCGTCTCCAAAGTTCATTTGCATTTTTATGCAGCGTGGTGGTTCATTTTCGTTTGATCCAAATCAGTCATAATGCTGGCAGCAGTTCTATTCAGCGAACCAGATGCATCGAGGCGTTTCCAACCGATGTTTCCAAGCGGCAATTTATATTGCACGTCAACAATATTTGGCGTTGCATCCGAAGCATCATTTACGCGACTTGAAACCCGTTCCTTCAGCATCTCAAGTGGGGCATCCAGCCAGAAACCGAAAAAATTAACATGCGCATCATGTGCCATTTTTTCAACCATTTGGCGCTCTTCTTCTCTGGCAAATACCGCATCAAGGATCACCGAATGGCCAGCCAAAATTGCGCTCCGAGCCCGCTTCACGATGGCATCATAGACGGCGATTGACGCACCAAGTGTGTAATGTTCAGGCGGCAAGTGCTGTTTTGCCGGTATGCCCGCTAATAGCTTGCGCTCAATGTCACTTCTTACCAGCAATGCGCCCGGAACTGGCTCAATAGAATGAGCCAGATGTTTGGCAAGCGTCGACTTTCCGCTGCCAGAAAGCCCACCAATACAAACCAGCTTTGGCTGGACGGGCAAAATATATTTAGCACTTGCATCAAAATACAGCCTAGCCCGGTCACGATACTCTTCAGCACTGGCTTTTGGTGTCTCTGACAGACGATCGGCTGCAACAAGTGCGCGAACCCCTGCCCGTGTTGCCAAAAACAACCGGAGAGTCGCAAGACCAGAAAGATCCTCCTGCTCGCGTCTTAGATCAAAATAGGTATTCAGTATCAAATTGGCTGCTCGCTGTTGGTCAAAATGTATGAGATCCATCAACAAGAACGCGAGATCATAGAGCACATCAATTATTGCGATCCTGTCGTTAAACTCAATTGCGTCAAACAGCATGGGTTCGCCATTTTCGATAATGATATTTTCACAGTGCAAGTCGCCATGGCAATGCCTCACAAGACCCTTGGCGGAGCGAACATTGAAAAGCGGCCACAAGGTTTCCAGCGATTCCTGAAATTGTCTGCTAAGATTATCTTCTTTGCTTTTGAGAAAAAGCTTGGGGTTAGACCTGAAGGCGTTTTCCAACTGTTTGCCAAGACCTAGCATGACGTCACCGCCCCTGACATTACTCGGCGGAGCTTCACCATGAGACTTGGCTATTAATGCCGCCAGCTTGTCACAGGTCTCCTCATCCAAGGCTCTTTCACGGACAATATTGCTCAGCAGCGACGAATCTTCAAAACGCCGCATGACAAGCACCGGCTCGCCAAATACTTGGGTAACGGCTTTATAAACATTGGGAGCAAATGCCCGATTCAAAGCCAATTCATATTCAAGAACAGAGCGTCGCTTATTGATTGTTGAAAAATCGAGATAAGAAAAATGCACCTGTTTCTTGATTTTGTAAGCCTCGTTTCCACACAAGAAAACATGGGCCGCATGGGTCTCTATATGTTTAACTGGCTCGCCCGGTCGGTTCCATGTTGAGCCGTCGAGATATCTCGTGTCGAAACCCTCAATGCCCAATGAACTCGCGTGTGCCAAGAAGGGTTCTCCAAAATTACCGGCTACCGAACAATCGTAACTGGGCAATTTGCAGAACCTGCAACATGGCCGGCGACAGAACCAAGCAATATCCGTGGAATGCCCTTTTTGTCCCCGGTACCTGTCACAATGTGGTCGAAATCGTTCTCACTGGCGTAACTGATAATGGCTTCTGGAACATTGCGACTGTCCAGCTCAATATCCTTGACAACCTTGGCCCCATTCGCGCGTGCAATTGCAACGGCCTTGGCCAAGATAGCCTTGATCTCGTTTGATCCATGCATGTAGACAGGCGGTCCACGCAAACCGCTTGCGAGTTGATTGACGGTGCAGATTGTCAAAGTTGCTCCGGAAAGAACAGAAAGTTTTGCGGCATAAACGACGCTTCTGTCACCATGTTCAGTTCCATCAACAGCGCATAAAATTTTCTTTAACATTTTTGCCTCCTACTTTGTGCGAGAATTCGGAGAGTCGGATTCACATGTTTTGACTCCCAAAAGCGAGTAAATTGGACAAGTTCCAAAAATCGCAGTTGCAAGTGGGACTAAACCAATCCAGCCCAGCGAACTGATTGAAACATTTGGATAGAACCAAGCAAACCCAATCAAGGCGCACCCCACAACAAGGCGCAAAGCCCTGTCAATCATTCCAACATTGTGTTCCATTTTTTACTCCTCTGTGCGTGTCATCATCCAAATGCACTAAACAACATGGGTAAACATACCTAATGAATGGGCAGTCTGCCTTGATTTGGATCAAGGCACTACAAAACTCTTTCAATAAATTACTTCGAGTAACCATTAAACGGAAGATTCAAATGGAACTGAAATCCTTCTTGCCGTCAATCTACGGTGGTTCGTCTGAGCGTGTTCCATTTCGTGCACTGCATCACATAAAAAAATCCTGGTTAAAACTGCCATGTGAATAGGCGTTACCTCTGCCTGTTCCCTCCAGCCCCCTTAGGCAATGTGCAGAGGAAACTTTGGGCACCCCAAAAGGGTGCCCATTGCTTTATTGACGTAGGCCGAAGTCAATAGAACCCCTCTAATTCGAAACTCAATCAATGCCAAAATGGCTTCTGTTCGCGAAACTTGTTCCACGCTTTCTTGAGTTGCTTTTTCTGCTGCGTGAGGTTCCGTCTCCGCCATTCTAGAAGTGCCAGTTTTATGGTGACTTCAACTTCCGGGCCAGCGGAACCGGCAATGACCGGGCCTAATTGTTCGATGATATTTCCCATCGCAACGATATCGTTTGCTTGGCCCAATCGCTTCTGAAGTCCTTCTATCGCATCAATATATTTTTCAAATTTCTTCTTGTCGAAAAGATCAGAAAAAAACTCTGCACTGTATTTTTGCTTTTTGCACCACAAGCGCAACTGATGGAAATCAGCAGAGTCGGGTTCGGGAAGTTCTTTGCTGCCCTTGTTGATCCGGCGATATAATTTTGTCAGTCTCTTTGCGATGAAGCTGCCAGCGCCTTCAGGCGAACCTTCCTTGGTTTTCGGGCTTGAGGCACCAACCTCAAATACACTGCTAAAGTGTGATTTGATGCGTTCAACTGCAACCGTATGCCCCGGTTTCGAAATGAATTGGTGCAGTTTTCTGTGGCTTTCTTCGCGCAGTTGTGCCGCTGCATTTCTCGTTAAATCTCTCCAATCCTTGTGTGGCAGGGAATCCAATGAGGACGGCAGGATATTATCGCAGAACACGTCTAAATTTCGCGCCTCTGAGAGTGTTTGCTGCAAAATCTTTAGGGCTTTGGCAAGTTGGCGAAATGACAAATCTGATATCATCGGCTTATAGATCCAGAGTAGAACTCGGGCACGTCTTGCCGCCACGCGCATCTGGTGGATAGATTCTGAGTCACCTTTCTGAATGAAGCTGATCTGATTTTCGGTAAATTGTGCAAAACATTCTTCTACCAGCATCGGCAGCACGATGGCAGCGTTCATCGTTGGCTGCAATCTGCCCCCCATCGAGAAAGCAGGATGGAACTTCTTAGCATCAGCCGCGGTGGAAAGAGGAATGTTTCTGGAATGGTTATTGCAAATTGCTTCATCGGCAGGGATCATTTTTTGCGTTCACCTCAAATTCAAAAACAGCAAAACCGGGAAGCTGAGAGCATATCATGGCTGTACCGGCAACCTCAACACTGACATGAATCAACGAATAAGCCGAAGCTTGAGATTTGGCCTTTTGTCCAAATTACCCCAAATCATTTTGCTCAAATTTGTATCAGGCAAAATGCCAGCGCAAGATCAGCCATGTCTCCGAGTGTCATGCTGAGCCGCAAAACTGGGGTTCCAATCGTAAAATACCCTATTGACCTATATCATGGCAACTGAACCAAATAGATGGGTAAATCTCGGTAAATTTAACTTCCGCAACATGGGACATGCTTTGCTATGAACACACTCACAAAATTTGCACTCGGAATGATGGGACGACAGCGCCCGAAGCCTGCCCAAGGGAACAGTTCAGCCATAGTTGACTTGCTGCCACCGCAGAAAAAAGGGGGAATGCCACTCGTGGAAGCTTTGTCACTTCGGCAATCGCAGCGGAAATTTTCAACCACCGAACTGTCGCAACAGTTACTATCTGACCTGCTCTGGGCGGCTTATGGCGTCAATCGGCCGGACTCAGGGCGAACCGCTCCCTCCGCACTGAACGCACAAGAGATTGAACTCTATGTTGCGCTGCCTTCTGGTGCCTATCTCTATGATGCGGCTGCGAACCAATTGCGGCTTGTCGCGGCCAATGACATCCGGAGGGTAACCGGTTATCAGGATTTCGTAGATGAGGCTGCGTTAGATCTGGTATTTGTTGCTGATTATCGCCGGATGAAAATGGTGCCCGCAGGGCAGCGCGAAAGTTTTGCATCGGTTGCAGCTGGGGCGATCTCCCAGAATGTCTATCTGTTCGCAGCCAGCCAAAATTTGGCCACTGTTATTCGTGCCTGGATTGATCGTGAGGCTATCTCTGCTGCATTGGGACTCGACCATGATGAACATGTATTGTTATCGCAAACTGTGGGTTACCCAGCGCATCCAACTTCATGAGATCAATTTGAAAGCGACGTCGTGTTAAATCGCATCAAGCTTCTGCAACTGATCGTTTCGGCTGTCGGGTTAGTTGCAGGGCTCTTCGCACCTGTTGTTGGGGCCACCCAATGGCAGCATGTTGCATGGACGGCTGCTGCATTTGTGATACTACTTTTTTTGGTTTGGGATATCATTAGCTCGCTGCGAAAAGGCGAATTCGGCCTCGATATTGTTGCCGCATTATCAATATCGACCGCACTTTATTTTGGTGAACCGCTCGCTGCGGCAGTCGTGGCCTTGATGTATTCGGGTGGCCAGCTGCTTGAAGATTTCGCCGAGACGAGAGCACGATCGGAAATGAGCGCGTTGCTTGGCCGCTCGCCCAAAAAAGCGCTTCTATATCTTGATGGACAGCTAGCCGAAATCAACATCGACCAAATCGTTTCTGGCGACCGCTTGCTTGTCCGTCAAGGTGAGATCGTGCCAGTTGATGGCAAGGTGGTTGGTGGCAAGGCCCTTCTTGATCAGTCCATCATCACCGGTGAGTCCGTGCCGGTTTACCGGAAGCCGGGCGATGTCGTGCTCAGCGGTTCATCCAGCCTCGACACAGCTTTTGACATGGTTGCGACTTGCTCCGCATCTCAAAGCACTTACGCCAGCATCGTTCGCATGGTGAAGGCGGCACAGGAGGCAAAGGCCCCCATGGTGCGACTGGCAGACCGATTTGCGTTGTGGTTTTTGGCCCTGACCGTGCTTCTGGCAGTTGGAACATGGTTCATCACCGGTAATCATCTGCGCATGCTGGCTGTGCTTGTAACGGCAACACCATGCCCTCTTATCCTCGCGGTGCCCGTGGCTATCATTTCCGGAATAAGCAAGGCGGCCAGGCGTGGTGTGCTGGTTAAGGGTGGCCCGGTCTTGGAAACACTGGCGCGTGCCTCGGTTCTTGTCATCGACAAGACCGGCACGCTCACCGAAGGACAGGCCAAACTGGTTGATATAAAAATGTCAGGCAAGCGCCATGCTGATGATCTGCTTCGCTTGGCTGCGTCACTTGACCAAGCCTCTGGTCATGTCATCGCCGCATCCATTGTGGAGGCCGCCCGTGATCGTGGCTTGAAGATGAGTATGCCTGTTCATGCTATTGAAACCGGTGGGGCTGGTATTGAAGGTCAAGTTGATGGCAAGCATGTGATCGTCGGTAACAGTGATTTTGTACGGCGCCGACTGAAACTTCGAACCTTGAAAGTTCCCGAAGCACCTCCCGGTTCTATTATTGTTGCGGTGGCAATCGACAATCATATCGCGGGTTTCCTTATTCTTGCCGACAGATTGCGCCAAGATGCCGGCCTGGTCCTGGCGCGCCTGCGCAAAGCGGGTTTCAAGCGAATTGTTCTGGCCTCAGGAGATCAGCGGGCGGTCGTAGTGGCTATAGCCTCGCAGCTCGAGATCGATGAAGCCAAGTCTGAGCTATTGCCTCATGAAAAGTTAGACGTCGTCATTGCAGAGCGAGCATATGGCGTGGTGCTAATGGCTGGCGACGGGGTTAATGATGCCCCTGCCCTGGCCGCAGCTGATGTCGGCATTTCAATGGGGGCTCGCGGTTCACCGGCATCGGCCGAATCTGCTGATGCCGTATTATTGGTTGATAATCTTGAGCGCATCGCCGAGGCGATAGAAATCGCCAAACGATCTCAAGGCATAGCCTTGCAAAGTGTCTATGTTGGACTGGCACTTTCGCTTTCAGCGATGTTCGCTGCTGCTTTCGGCTACCTTGGCGTCGTCGAGGGAGCAGTCTTTCAAGAGGTGATTGATGTCGCTGTTATTCTGAATGCGCTCAGAGCGCTCCGTTAGGTGCGCAATATCGACAAATGTGGGTTCGTTGTTGAGTTGGCTCATGTCTGGATTTGGGTTGGTCCAATATCTGGCTGGCAATGTCCATTGGGCAAACGTTCTTGATACAAGTCAACGACAATTCAACCCATGTCCTGAAAATGGCATAATGCCGTTGAAAAAAATTCCGCTCGTTTCGCCCAAGAAGAATGCGACACCCACCAGTCAGGCGCGACCAAAGTCATGGCGTGATCTGCCCACGAGTATTTGGATACTCGGGTTTGTTTCATTGTTGATGGATATATCTTCGGAGTTGATCCACGGCCTCTTGCCACTTTTTGTGGTCAACGTAATCGGTGCCAGCGCACTCACTCTCGGAGAAATCGAGGGACTGGCAGAAGCAACAGCATCGGTGGCCAAGGTATTCTCAGGCGTATTATCCGACAAGATTGGCAAGCGCAAACTTCTGACAGCATTTGGCTATGCGCTGAGTGCTGTCACGAAGCCGGTGTTTCCACTTGCAAGCAGTGCGGGTGAAATTCTCGCAGCACGCTTTGTCGACAGGATCGGCAAAGGTGTCCGAGACGCGCCTCGTGATGCACTCATCGCTGATATTACACCAGCCGAAATTCGGGGGGTGTCTTATGGTGTTCGTTTGGCTTTGGACCAAACAGGTGCGTTTCTGGGACCATTGTTGGCAATTTTTCTTATGTGGCTCTACGCCAATGACTTCCGATCAGTATTCTGGTGGGCGACACTCCCGGCCGGACTGGCCGTTCTGCTCATTGTGTTTGGAGTTCAGGAACCCGATAATGTCAAGGTCCTGAACAATTCCGGTTGGCCCATTCAGAGAAAAGACCTTGCGAGATTAAAAATGGACTACTGGATGGTGGTCACAGTCGGCGTCGTATTCAACTTTGCACGGTTCAGCGAAGCCTTTCTTGTTTTGAAGGCACAGACTGCAGGCCTTTCTGTAGCTTTGGCCCCGATGGTCTTTGTGTGTTTGAGCCTGGTTTCCGCGAGCGTTGCGACACCCGCAGGCATTATTTCGGATATAATAGGGCGTAAGGGATTATTGTTATCAGGACTCATTGCCTTAGTCATCGCAGATCTCGTGCTGGCGCATTTGCCTGGTTTATATGGCGTTTTCATTGGGGTCGGATTTTGGGGGCTGTCTTTGGGCCTGTCGCAGGGCATACTCTCGGCACTCATCGCCGACACGGCTCCGGAAGATTTACGTGGTACAGCATTTGGTGTCTTCAATCTCCTGACAGGTGGTGCTCTTCTTATGGCTAGCGTGGTTGCGGGCTGGCTTTGGCAGAATTCCGGCCCTGCAACCACGTTCCTCGCAGGTGCTGCCTCTGCCACAATGGCGGTCGCATTGCTGGCATTATCGACAACCTTAAATATGGGAAAGAAGAAGGATTCTGAGCCGTAATGTCTCGAACATTTTGTTTCCAATGTTAAAGCATGTCGAAATCAGATGTGATTTCTGATCCAGCGAAACCCAAGACGTTGTGCTATGTTTAACCTTCACCGGAATTGACCCATATCAATGAGAAAAACCCAACAGGCCACTAGCTGTAATTTGTAATTCGACAATCAATCGGAAGCAATAGATTCATCGCTCCGAGCATAAACATGGAGTGCAAAATGATGCCAAGATTTGTGGTTCTTCTCATAGCCATCTTTGCTATCGGATTGCCAAGTGCTGCGTTGCTGATTGCAACAGAGGCAGAAGGCGGCAGTGGGGTTTCTGCGACGCGCAAGAAAATGGGCCACGAGGACTTCCTCTCTTATTGTGCCGCCTGCCATGGGGTAACCGGAAAGGGCGATGGAACCGTGGCAGAGTTTCTCACGATCACGGCGAAAGACCTGACGCAAATCAGCAAACAAAACAAAGGTCTGTTTCCTCGCGAACACTTGGTTGACGTAATTGATGGCCGCAGTGAAGTGAAGGTTCATGGCGCGCGCGATATGCCGATCTGGGGTGATTTTTTCAAATATGAGCAGTCATCGTCAAATTCAGCAAAAGGTGCCTCTGAAAAAACTGTCCGCCAACGCA
>JAYVXY010000272.1:0-2916 GCA_043784785.1 Aestuariivirga sp.
CCGTGGCGACGCCGCGCTCACCGTCTATGGCTTTGAGTTCTTTCCAACCAATCGTTGCTCTTTCCATCGTTCAATTCCTTAAGGTCTAACTGGCCTTAAGATGTGAAACCATATATAGAAAATATAGAGGCAATTTCGCATCTCTGTTTTCTGTTTTTGGAATATGCATGGATTGGGACAATATCCGTATTTTTCTATGTGTGGCGCGCTGTGGCAGCCTGAGTGCTGCGGCAGAGCAATTGCATCTTTCGGCCTCGACGATTAGTCGGCATGTCGATGAGCTTGAAGCCCAACTGGGCGCTAGGTTGTTTGCACGCCATCAAACGGGGTACAGACTAAGTGACACTGGCCAGACTATTCTCACCCTTGCCGAACAGGCCGAAGGGGCGCTGGACAGCCTTCAACGCAAGGCCAACGGTCTCGACGGGGCGGCCTTCGGCACCGTGCGCGTGGCCCTTCCGGAAAACTTTGCCGCGGATCTGATCCTGCCTGAAATTGGCAACTTTCAGACGGCCTACCCCAATCTGAGGTTGGAAATCGTCACTGATGTGAGGCTGGCTAATTTGACAAGACGCGAAGCTGATATGGCGCTCAGACTTGTTAGGCCAGAAAGCGGCGATCTCATTATCAGCCGCGTCGGGGAGATGGCTAGTGCACTTTATGCGACACGTTCTTATCTTGAAAAGCAGCCAATGTCAGGCGAAGCGGGGCATTCTATCGTGGGCTGGGATGAAGCCTATGGGAACTTAAAGGCAGCCCAATGGCTCGCAGCAGAGTTTCCGACGGCTATCGCCAATATGCGCACCACATCATTACTGACTCAATTTGTGGCCTGCCGAAATGGGGTCGGGTTAGCCGTTCTGCCTTGCCTGATCGGGGATCGAGCGCCTGAACTTGTGCGCGTAAAACACCCGGCGGAGGTTTTTTCGCAAGACATCTGGTTGGTGATCCACCGCGAGATTGCGGATACGGCCCGGGTGCGTGCCGCTGCAGATTTCTTGCGCATGTCAATACAGAAAAACCGATCTCGCCTTCTCGGCAGTAGCGCATTGGATGACGCGATTTGATGGCCAATTGGGTTCACAAATCGATAAATTGCTTATTCATATTGCACATGCTAAGTGCGCGCCAATCCTTCACGCTTAAATGAAAGTTGGCGCTCAAATGAATTTGCGCAATATTGCGATTATTGCCCACGTTGACCACGGCAAAACCACTCTGATCGACAGATTGCTGTCGCTTTCGGGATCGTTTCGTGACAACCAAAAAGTGGCCGAACGCGCCATGGATTCCAATGATCTGGAACGCGAACGCGGCATTACCATTTTGGCCAAAGTGACATCGCTCGTGTGGAAAGATACACGGATCAACATTGTGGACACGCCGGGCCATGCTGATTTCGGCGGCGAAGTTGAACGTATTTTGAACATGGTAGATGGTGCCGTCTTGCTTGTGGATGCCGCCGAAGGCCCAATGCCACAAACCAAATTCGTGTTGCAAAAGGCCTTGAAGCTCGGCCTCAAGCCAATCGTGGTAGTCAACAAGATTGACCGCCCTGACGAGCGTCATGTCGAAGTCGTAAATGAGGTGTTTGACCTCTTTGCTGCTCTGGAAGCAACCGACGAGCAACTCGATTTCCCGATTATTTATGGATCAGCAAAACATAGCTGGATGAGCAAGGACCCTAAAGGTCCACAGACAAATATGGATGCGCTGTTCGACACCATCGTCAGCCACTTCAAGCCACCTGTGGTGGAAGAAGGCCCGTTCCGCATGTTGGTAACTACCATTGAGGCCAACCCATTTTTGGGCCGTGTTCTCACCGGCCGCATTCGTTCGGGCTCGGTGAAAGCCAACCAAGCGATCAAGTCGTTGGGCCGTGACGGCACTGTTGTTGAAACCGGTCGCGTTTCCAAAGTTTTATCATTCCGTGGTTTGGAACGTATTCCGGTTGATGAAGCTTTTGCGGGTGACATTATTGCGATCTCGGGTTTGACCACCACAACGGTGGCCGACACAATTTGCGATCCAACTGTGACTGTGCCAATTCATGCGCAGCCGATTGATCCACCAACGCTGACCATGACCTTCCGCATCAATGACGGCCCACTGGCCGGCAAAGAAGGCGACAAGGTTCAATCCAGAGTGATCCGTGACCGCCTGCTGCGTGAAGCTGAAGGCAATGTGGCACTCAAAGTTTCAGCTTCTGAAACCGAAACTGACGCATTCGAAGTCGCTGGCCGTGGTGAATTGCAGCTTGGCATCTTGATTGAAACCATGCGCCGCGAAGGCTTTGAACTCACCGTGGGCCGCCCCCGCGTGGTGTTCAAGATCGATCCAGACACCGGTGAAAAGCTTGAGCCGATCGAAGAAGTGATCGTCGACGTTGATGAAGAATATACTGGCATTGTGGTACAGAAGCTATCTGAGCGCCGCGCTGAAATGCGCGACATGCGCCCATCGGGCACAGGCCGCCAGCGCATCATGTTCCATGCACCAACCCGTGGGCTGATTGGTTATCAGGGCGAGCTCATGTCAGATACGCGTGGCACCGCCATCATGAACCGCATTTTCCACGCCTATGCACCGCATGTGGGCGACATTCCGGGCCGCTTCACAGGAGCACTATTGTCGAACTCTGATGGTGATGCCGTGGCCTATGCCATTTTCAACCTGCAAGACCGTGGGCCGATGTTCATTGAACATGGCACCAAGGTTTATGCTGGCATGATTATTGGCGAACATACACGTGGCAATGATCTTGAGCTCAATGTGATCAAGGGTAAAAAGCTCACCAACGTGCGCGCATCCGGCAAAGATGAAGCGGTGGTGCTGACCCCGCCAATCAAGATGTCGCTTGAAAAAGCTTTGGCTTATGTTGGCGAAGATGAGTTGGTTGAGATCACGCCAAAATCC
>JAYVXY010000273.1:0-2895 GCA_043784785.1 Aestuariivirga sp.
TCAGCGAAGCCGCCGGACTTCTGGAGGTTTCGGAACGCACTGCTTTCCGTTATGAAAGCGGTGACAGCCATCCTGCGCGGCTGTGCCTGCGGGTATTGCAGCAAGCCATTGGCGAGAGGATGGTTTATGGGAAGAAATTAAATACCGGTTTTCGATTTATAGACTTGTTTGCGGGGATAGGTGGATTGCGGCTCGGCTTTCAAGGTATCGGAGGACGCTGCGTGTTTACATCTGAATGGGATGAATACTCGAGGAAAACATACGCATTGAATTTTCCGGACGATCATGAAATTTCAGGGGATATTCGCCCTTTTGCGGCAAATCCGCAACTTGTCCCCCGACATGACGTGCTTCTGGCTGGATTTCCATGCCAGCCCTTTTCAATTGCAGGCGTTTCCAAGAAAAATTCACTTGGGATGCCTCATGGCTTTTTATGCGATACACAAGGGACATTGTTTTTCGATACTGCACAAATCATTGCTTATCACCGGCCCGCAGTATTTTTGCTAGAAAATGTGAAAAATTTGGAGCGTCACAATAGCGGACGCACGTTCGCGACAATTATGAATGTTTTGACAAAAGAACTCGGCTACCAAGTGCAACATCGCGTCATCAGTTCGGACCCGTGGGTTCCACAAAAGCGTGAACGTATATTTATTGTGGGATTCCGTGATCCAACTTCATTCGACATCTCCAGTCTGAAAATTCCAAGACCAGAATCTGGCCCAAAACTTGGGTCAATTTTGGAACCTGAAGTTGATTCTAAATATACGCTGACAGCACACCTGTGGCAATACCTCCAAGATTACAAAGTCAAACACCATGAAGCTGGCAATGGTTTTGGATTCAGCCTGTTTGGACCAAATGATGTTACCCGAACGCTTTCAGCGCGCTATTACAAGGACGGCTCAGAAATTCTTGTTGCACAGGCAGGCAATCGTCCGCGCCGTCTGACACCCCGGGAATGCGCCCGCTTGATGGGGTTTGAAACAAAGGACCGTCCGTTTCATATTAAGGTGTCCGATACCCAAGCTTACCGGCAGTTCGGCAATGCGGTTGTCGTGCCAGTTGTCGAGTTTGTGGCAAATGCCATGAAGGCGCATATTGAAACGGTAACAGCAATTCCAGTGCAGGAGAAAGATGATTTGCAGGCAGGTGCAATCACGCGTCCGGACCGGCAGCGCAGCTTGGCCATAAATGGTTGATCTTGTCCCGCCTGATGTGCGCAGCCGGATGATGTCAGGCATTCGGTCCACCAACACAAAGCCGGAAATGATTTTGCGGCGCGGCCTTCACAAGGCTGGATTCCGCTTCAGGCTTTATGACCGTAACCTTCCTGGAAAGCCGGACATGGTGTTTCCACGATGGCGTGCAGTGCTGTTCGCCCATGGTTGCTTTTGGCATGGACATGAATGTCCCCTGTTCCGGTGGCCGAGGACCCGGCCGGAGTTCTGGCGTGCAAAAATTGAACGGAACCGGGCAAATGATATCCGGGCCGCTGTTGCTTTGAGAGCAGCCGGCTGGCGCCTGGGGGTAGTTTGGGAATGTGCGTTAAAGGGCAAAACCCGGTTACCGGTTGAGGGCATATTTCTTCAATGCGCGGATTGGCTGGGTTCAGACATACCGAATCTGGAAATCAGCGGTATTAATTATTGACTTCCCGAGCGAGCTGCAATGCAGTTTTCGTTTCCAACCAGTTAACAACAGGTGCTTGATGGACATTCCAACCGAATTTGATCATCCACTTTTCAAAAAACTCGCGAATAATGATACCGGAAAAGCTGTTGGTCATCAGGGTGGTATTGTCATTCCAAAAGATTTGAATCGTTACTTTCCCGACCTGAGTGGAAAGGTTACCACAACAAGTGCAACGGTGGACGAACCCATCCGTGCTGCGCTGTTTGTCAAAAACTCGCTGAAGGGTGTGGTCGTCACGAGATATCAGTATCAGACTTGGGGTCACACCCGGCGAGAACGGAGGATCACTGGCAATTTGGCAGCACTCCGCAATGCTGCAAGCGAGGGTGACTATCTAATAATAGAACGCAGCCTTGATGATCCAATTTTTTTCCGGTTGCGCCTGCTTGATGCGACAGACCCAGATTTCAAAAAAGTCAGAGCGAAAATAGGCGACAGAAAGTGGGGCTCTTTGGACCTAAAAGACCAGCCGGTTACAGAAAAAGCCGTTGTGGACGCACTTGCTGCGCAGAAGTTACATGAAGGCAAGTCGCTAGATATATTTGACAACGCAGCTGTTCTTGTTGAGGTAAGTTCAATAAGAATCGCTCGTTCTCGCGCATTTCAGCAGCGAGTTACCGCTCTTTACAATTTCAGATGTGCTGTTTGCGGTCATGGTTTTGTCAATTCACAGGGTTTTTCCGAGATTGAGGCTGCCCATATTGTTCCGCGTGGTTTACAGGGAGCAGATGACGCACGAAATGGACTTGCGCTTTGCCGGTCACACCATTGGGCCTTTGATCGTGGATTGTTCGGAATTATGCCAACCGGTCAAATTTTAATTCCGCCCAAGATTTTGGAGCTCCCGCAAAACATCCCTCTCGGGCCGCTGGCGTCAATGAAACTTCTTCCACCCACCGATTCGGGACTTGCACCTGCGCCAGCCGCCCTTCAATGGCATTTGAAGCACATTGTGAACCAACACCTTTAAGCACCCCCCCTCACCCCACCATCGTCCCCGGCGTCAGCACCCGCCCGTCCACCTTCACATGCAAGATTGCGGGCTGCCCGCTGGCCACCGCGCGTTCGAACGCCGCCACAAACCCGGCCAAATCTGTCACCGTCTCGCCATGGCCGCCATAGGCTTGCGCCAAAGCGGCAAAATCCGGGTTGCGCAGGGTGGTGCCGATGACGCGGCCGGGATAGTCGCGCTGCTGG
>JAYVXY010000274.1:0-2894 GCA_043784785.1 Aestuariivirga sp.
GGGTGACATGAAAGGACCGACCATAAAACTCGCGCAAGCCTAAAATCCGCGAAACGGGTTCATGCGCCAAACGCCGACGCACGAAATCTTTGAAAACAACTTCCTGCTTTGGGCTCAGGAGCATTTCAGGCTCGGCAACAATCTCCGCGTGCGAAAGCCCGCTGGCAGCCTGCAACAACAGCCGCGTATCGAGTGCTGAAAGCTCAATATCCGCTTCATAAAGCGCTTTGCGCGCCGCATTCAGCAGGGCCGAAATGCTCTCAGACATCATCATCCATCTGCGCCAAAAGATTGGCCTGATGTTCCGTGATCAACGCACGCACCACATCTTCGAGCGCTGGCCCTTCAATGATTTCGGGCAATTTATAAAGCGTGAGATTGATGCGGTGATCGGTCAAGCGGCCTTGTGGAAAATTATAGGTGCGAATGCGCTCTGAACGATCGCCAGAGCCGACTTGCCCCTTTCGGGTCGCCGAACGTTCTGAGTCGATACGTTCGCGCTCGCGCTCATAAAGCCTGGCCCGCAAGATCTTCATGGCTTTCGCTTTGTTTTTGATCTGCGATTTTTCATCCTGTTGTGACACAACCACACCCGTCGGAAGATGGGTGATGCGAACCGCACTGTCGGTGGTATTTACAGACTGCCCACCGGGGCCTGATGATCTGAACACGTCAATACGCAAATCTTTTTCTTCAATCTTGATGTCCACTTCTTCGGCCTCAGGTAAAACCGCAACAGTTGCCGCCGATGTATGAATGCGCCCTTGGGTTTCCGTGGCCGGAACGCGCTGCACACGGTGCACACCTGATTCAAATTTTAAATTGGCATAAGCCCCTGACCCGAAAATATTGGCGATGATTTCCTTGTAACCACCATGTTCGCCATCTGACGCTGAAATAATTTCAACCTTCCAGCCTTTTGACAATGAATAGCGTTGATACATGCGAAACAGGTCGCCTGCAAAAATTGCAGCTTCATCGCCACCAGTTCCGGCGCGCACTTCAAGAATAACGTTGCGCTCGTCAGCCGAATCCTTAGGCAACAATAAAATACGCATATCTTGTTCAAGTTGCCCGACACGCGCATCAAGCAGCGGCTTTTCAGCTTCCGCCATTTGTGCGAGTTCACCGCCGGCGCTCAGCATTTCAGCCAGACCATCGCGCTCGCCATAGGCAGACTTTAAAGCCATGGCTCCCTTGGCCATCGGCTCAAGCTCGGCATAATCTTTGGAGTGTTTAACAAAGGCCTCGCCAGTCGCTCCACTTGAAAGCGAATGCTCGATACTGGCAAAACGTTCAATGATGCGGTCGAGTTTTTGAACTTGAATAGCAGACATGAGGGGCTTCTAGCTCAGCCCACCCATATTCGCCAAGTCTTCATATGACGCGATCAAATTAGCCTTTTTGTTTGGCTTCCAAAGCGGCAATATCCAGTTTTTCACCGACCAGGATTTTTCCAGGCGCACCCAGAACCCCCATTTCCTTGCCGTCGATCAAATAGCTCAAGCGACCACCATCACGCGAAAGCGCAATCAGGCCGTCCTTATTGGGCACGCGGTAACTATCGCCAGCCGCCAGCATTTGGGTGATCAGCACATTGCCCTTGGCATCTTCAATGCGCAGCCACACGGCGGATTTGGCTTTCAGCACAATGCGGGCATCGGCGTTGTTCTCACCATAGACGTGAGCCCCGTCAACTTGCTTTGGTTCAGCACTTGCGACTTGATTTGGTTTTTTGGGTTTAGCAGTCCCATTCGGTGCAGGGATCTGCTCTTGAATAAAAGCCCCCAAAGCATCTGGATCCTCCGACGCTATGGCTTCTTCTGGATTGGGAATGGGCGGCACATCTTCAGCGTTAGCAACAGCAGCAGTGCCAGCGAGTGGCTCTTGTGTCACTTTCACTTGGGCCGCCTCTGGCCCGGTTGAAGCAGTTGGCATGGGGTCAGTCGCTGGCGCTGTCTGTGCGATTTGTTGAGTAGTATCAACCGGCGCACCAGACGATGACATCAACCAATTGGCGGCAGAAAAAACCATGAAAGCCGCAAAAACCGATGCGATCACGCCGCCTGTACCGCCGGGATAATTCGCCAATTTGATATTCAGTGATGGAATTTTCGGCATCTGGCCAAAGCGCAAAACCTTGGCACTGGAAAGTACGGGCGGATTGGCGGGGTGGAAAGTACGCCGCGCCACTGGGGGCGGTGGCATAAAGGTGACGAGATGCTGGACCAGCGGATCAGGATCAAACCCCAGAAGCTGCGCATAAACCGCAATCATCTCTAGCGCCTCAAGGCGCGGCGGCATATGCGTCAGGTCGCCAAGTTCAATGGCTTCAATATGATAAGGGTGAATGCCGGTGGCATCGCCCACTTCTTCTTGGCTTAAGCCACGTTTCTCGCGTTCACGTTGCAGAAACCAGCCCACTTCACCTGCCGGATCAACCTTGCCATCTGGCTTACGACGCGCAGGGGCCGAAAACATTTTCGGCTCGTGACGTGTGTGGGTTTGTTCCAGTGTTTCAATGTCCATGGCAGTCTACTCTCTACGCAACTGTTAACACGCGTTAACGGGTTCACTAATGATGAGAGCATGAACAAAAATGGTGAACGCCACCCTAACGGAAAATAATGCTTGACTTGTTCCTATAATAGGAATATATACGCGATATTATACTTTGCGTACCCAATCGTGAGGTGGTATCGTGAATAAGCTCGTCCAAATCGGGGATTTTGCAGATATGCTGCATCCCATGGCGAGCCGATGGAGGGCTTTAGCTTTGCTTCGTGCTTATTTTGATGAAAGTGGAACTCACGGCGGTCTTGTAACCTCGATTGGTGGCTTCATTGCCTCAAAAGAATCTTGGGTGCAGTTTGAATTGGATTTGGCTACTGTAC
>JAYVXY010000275.1:0-9436 GCA_043784785.1 Aestuariivirga sp.
GAAAACAAGTTGGGCGGTTTCAAAACTTAATCCGTGATCACGTTTGTTGGTACGGTTCTTTTCTTCGTGCCAAACTCAATTCACGATTTCACCTTTTGAGTTGTAGTTACATTTATGTAGTTATACTTTGTAACTTTGTCAACTGGGATTACGATTACGGAGATTACTGGATTGCATTGACAGTGCATTTAACTCTTTTGTTGTTGAGACTGCCAGTTGTCGGCAGCCACCCTAATCCTCAAAGCGACTCGTGGTGTCACGATCGCGGTCGTATCGTCTTGTGAGCGGAAACGGCGGCAACCAGGACTCGCGACGGATGATCCAGCTTTCGTAGGTTGGCATCAGTTGGTCGGGGGCATCCAGGGATCCTAAGTTCACTTCGATTTCGTCGGCGCTGCGTGCGAAAATAGACGAGCCGCAGCGGGGACAGAAAAACCGCCCGGAGTAGTGGCGTGTTTCGCCTTCGACCGTCACCGCATCCTCGTGGAATATCGCGGAAGCGTGAAAAAGCGCCCCATGATGCTTGCGGCATTCGAGACAGTGACAAAGGCCGACCCGGTATGGGAGCCCCAACGCCACAATGCGGACATTGCCGCACACGCAACCACCCGTGAATCGCTCCATGCTGCGTCTCCTCTAAAATAAAGCCGTTGGAATGTTTATAACGAACAGCACCTTCTTTGCAATTGCCCGCTGCGGGTGGATTGCGGTGACAGTGCATCTTACTGTGATCTCAACAGATTGTTTTCTCATCCCCCAACGTCGTCTTCAGTCAGCTTGCAAGACTTGTTGAAAGGTTTGAACCCATTTTTGGAGACTAGCCAGATATAGGTGGGCGAGCGTACGCTGTCAAGCGTTATTTTCCTAGTTTGTGATAAATAGTTTATACGTTTACTACTTCTTCCCGGTCCGCGCGGTGGCGTTGGCTGCCACTGCGGCTTGGATGAGGTGTTTGAAGGCGGTTTGGTTGATCTTCTCGCCTTCGCGGATGTCGATAGCGCGGCGGGTATTGCCTTCCAGACTGGAATTGAACAGCTTGTTTGGATCCTCGATGGCAGCACCGCGCGCGAAGGTGAGCTTCACCACCTGCTTATAGGTTTCACCGGTGCAGATAATGCCATCATGCTCCCAGACCGGCACGCCGCGCCATTTCCACTCCTCTTGAATGTTTGGCTCGGCATCGTGGATGAGCTTTCGCATAAGAGCGAGCGTTTCGCCCCGCCAATCGCCCAGTTCCTCAATCCGCTTGGTGATGTTGGCGGAAGCTGCCTCGTTACTGTCAAGACTTGCAGGCTTCATCACGACCCGCAAATTACTTGGCGCTGCACTTGGCATCGCCAAGGCGCTTATAGTTTGCTTCAAAGCTTGGCATGCTGCCTTCGCGGGCGGTGGGGTCCATATCATCTGAGCCGAGCGCCAGATAAACCCCTTCTGGGCCAGTTTCTGGCTTGGTGTGGTCGATGATCAATTTCTTTTTCTCCGCGCCCCAATGGCCATGGCCCACCAGTTCATCATTGCCTGCATGAACGGTGAGGAAGCGGAAAAGTGTGGCGCCACAGGTTTCATTGTTATCGACGCTAACGCCGCAGAAATCTGCACCGCAGGGAGCCACATCGAAGGTTTTGTAGATTTTGCCCTTGGCCGAGAAAGCGGGCTTATCATCACTCACCGTCCACCGGCCAAAATAAGGCGAATTCGCACTTGCCACAGTGCTGCCCCCTAGGCCTGCAATGATAATGGCGGTAAGCAAGGCAAGGTGTTTGTGATGAAAACCGATTGGCATGTTGACCTCCTGAAAATGCAAACTTCAAATGCGAATGTGGCGATTTTGCGTGGGCTTATGTGGTTGACTGTAGGCGCGGCGGGAATGTTTGTCACCTTCACGGCATTGCGGGCTGTTTGGGAGGCATATTCCAATGACGGCTTTCCCGAAGCGCTGGCGATCAAGGTTGAAATGCTGCCATGGATATTTCCATTGCATATGATAACCGGCGGCTTGGCGCTGTTGCTGGTGCCCGCAACAATTTTGGCGCGGCGCACGGCTTGGCACAAAACTCTTGGCCGGTTGACAGCGACCGATGTTTTAGTGGCTGGCCTGACAGCACCCTTCGTGGCTTGGGCCGCACCTGTCACGTTTATGTCTGCGGCAGGCTTCACGGCACAATCATTTGTGTGGATGGGCCTGCTGGGTGCTGGTGTGTGGAACATCAGGCGCGGCCATGTGGCCACCCATCAAACCTGCATGTTGCTGATGGCGGCGGTGACATCAGGAGCGTTGTTCTTCCGCATCTTTCTGGGGCTGTGGGCGGGTTTGGGCAGCCATCACTATTTCAACATTTTCTACGCTTGCGACGCCTGGATCGCATGGGCTTTGCCACTCGTTGCTATGGGCTTTGCACTGCGGTTTGGTAAATTTTCTAAATTGCGGATTACGACGAAAGTGCATTTGGTTTAAGCGGGGCCTAATATTTGAGTTTCTCCATCACTGCCAGCGCTGCGTTTGCTGTGGCCAGCGTAGTTTCGGGATCAATCTGGCAGGACTTGCTGGCGTAGATGCGCAGCACGGCTTGTTGTTTAATTATTTGGCTTTGCATAAAGATTGCATTTTTGATGTGCATTGTAATGACTGCGACGATCCGGGTCATATGCGAGAAGTGTTCGATGATTTGTCCCTGATAAACATCTCTCGCCTCAGAGTTTGCGTCTAAAAATCCAAGATCATCTATTTCGGATTCTGAGTCCTCATAGATAAGTTCCGGCATGACGGTTATAGGGTCGGAACAGGTTTCAACTTTAAACAGTAACGCAGTTTTCGCATTGGCGGTCACGCCGACAAAAGTTGCGGCCCCGACCTTGTCGCCAACCTTCAAATCAATATCTGGCAAAGTGAAGTTCGATCTATAATGTGTTTCGGGAGGTTTTGCAGCCGTGCTGATCATCCGTGTTGCCACGCCCAATAGACTGGCCAACACCAGCAGCCCTATGGAAAGGTTGCGCCACAATTTATCCGATTTCATTTTGGTGCGGCGATCATGCGACCGATCAAAAATGTACCAAGCATTGCGGCAAGCATGATGAAAGCTAGGTGGTTGCTGCCATTGCCATCGTGCCAATATTGAAAATCGACCTTGGAATGAGCCATGTATGCGATGCGAACCGTATTCAGGATCACTGTGACAAGCGCCATGGCCAGCAATATCAACCAATCTGCCGCCAAGAAGGGGCTTGTTGATTCAATCTTGCGCAGCGAAACCCAAAGCAATGTGGCAAGTGACAAGTTGTGAAAGGCTGAACAGCCAACGCCGAGATAGATGTCCTGTCCGCCAACCACTTCGATTGCTGGGCCATTGCGCGCGATTTGCCAGAACCAAGACATCACCTCTTGCACGGCCAAGGTTTCAACGTTCAACACGTAAGGGGCCACCGCAATAAAGATCACCTGGCCGATCGCTTCGAAGAACAGCATTGCCAAGAACACCTGGCCCATGGATCGCAATATGGGATTAGGTGTATTCAATAATATAATCGTTGCCACCGCCACGGGCACAAGCAATGCCGCGAAACTTGGGATAAGAAAGGCCAGACTGGCGATTGCCAGTGCCAAAAGCTGTGCGGGTTTCAAAACTTCGGAATTGGGCAACTGCCAAGCCAGACTGAACAGTGCTACAAAAGCGATAACCTCGCCAATGCCCACACCTTCCCTGCTCTGCAGGAGATAGACCAATGGTTGACCTTCGGTGAAAAAACTTAGCCGCCCCCAGCAGACAAAAATGGCCAAGGCTGAAACGAAACAAAACAGCAGGTCGCGGTCACTAAACCGTTGAACCTCTGCTGTCCGATTCATAGATCAAAATCCGAGTTACGTGCTGGTCGCAAAAGCGGCAATCAAGCTTTACGACGGCGCCAGACCAGATAAGCGGCAACGCCTGCCATCGCCACACCAGCCAAGCCTGTTTCAGAATCTACCGGACCCGGGGTTGACTTAGCAACACCAGCCAAGGTCATGCCAAGATTCAAAACCAGCCCCGTGCAAAACACTGAGACCATAAACAATGCATTCTTCATTTTATCGGCCACTTCATTAAACGATGATCGAGATAGATAAGATCGTCGGCATTATGCCTTACGGCGACGCCACACTAGGAAAGCAGCTGCGCCTGCCATGATCACACCAGCCAAGCCCGTTTCGGAATCCAATGGGCCCGGTGTCGGAGCAACGCAGGCTGTAGCAAAAGCCGCACTCATTTGAGTGACAAGACCGATTACGAGGATCGAGGTGATCAATATTGTTTTTTTCATTTCGATGTTTCTCCCATTTGCCCGAGTCCTGCAAAGCTATCATGGTTTTTACGTAACTGTCGAGTGATTGTAGGAATATCTTATACCGAGTGTGTTTCAGTCTTTGGTTGTTGACCTAAATGGTTTTAAGTAGGCTTCGATAATTCCGGCATCGATATAAGGATTGTCGGGCGTGCCGAAATTTTGCACAGGTTCCGGCCCCGGCATTTCGAGGGTTCCAAAAAGGCGGTCGAAAAGCGTTGTTGCCAAACCGAAATTGTGCTGCTGATGCGAAATATCGGAGGAGTGATGCATCTGATGGTGGGCTGGGCTTAAGAGAATGGCAGAGATCGGCCCGGTAAACGGAAACCAGAGATGCGAATGGCGCAAATTATCGATGGTTTGTGCATAAAGAAACAACACCACATTGGTTCCAAAAAACTGATACTCGACATTGCCTTGACCAAACAAGCGGTCCAAAACGGCTTGCGTGAACGCTGCCGAAAATGCCAAGCAAACCGCAATCAAGATGACTTCGATTGGATGTTGCCGTGATCCGGTGAGTGGCGTCATGGCCGTGGCTGAGTGATGCAATTCATGCGCGCGCCACAAGAAGCCGACTTTGTGAAGAAGATAGTGCGACAGCCAAAAGCCAAACTCAAAAGCGATAAAACTGCAGAGCGTGGCTATTATGCGAAACGGCCACACACCTAATTCAAATCCGTTGGCATGGCCAAATATGGCGCTCATCGCGGTATAAAGTTCGAGCCTCAGCCAATCGCCCGAAATCCCAAACAACACCGTCAATGCCGCTAGTATGACCGTGTTCACCGCATAGAGTTTCACGTCCAGCCACAGCGTTTTTTGGTTCCACATATTTTGCGGCAAAATTTTATGAATGGCAGCTGGTACTTTTTTAGCCAGAGGCGCTGTTTTAGCAACTTGCAATATAAAAATGCAAAACAACAGGCAGCCGACAAGAGAATATATATTGGCTGCACCATCAATTTTCGCCAACCCTCCAAACGGCGAAAATAGAATCGACGACAACTTGCCAATAAATTCCAAATTCGCTTCCTCTCATGATATCGTTTCTATCGGCCGTAAGGCTATTCATTTGTGGCTATGATGACAAGATCTAACGAAGTCTTTCAATTTGACGGCTCGTGACGCATATGAACGCAAAGTAGACACCACGCCCCTCTCCTGCTTTAATTCCCCATAGCAACAAGTGTGAAAGACGCCCATGGCATATTCGATTTTGGATTCTTGTGATCCTTCCAAGAAAATTACAGTGTTGAAGGGCACCGTGTTGCTGGAAGAAAGCAGCTGGTCGGGGCAACTTTATGTGTTGGCTGAGGGCTCGGTTGATATTTTGCGTGGTAATGTGTTGGTGGCTTCGATCTCAGAGCCCGGTGCCATTTTAGGAGAAATGTCGATGCTGCTGGGCACTGCGCACACGGCCACAGTTCGGGCCAGTTCCAAATGCGTGGTTTATCTGTTTGAGGACGCCGCCGCCTATGTGCGCGCCAATCCGGAATTTGCTTTTGAGATCGCGCGGCTCTTGGCCCAGAGGCTGAACCAGGCAACGAGCTATATTGTCGATTTGAATGAGAGTGTGAGGGCGGCGGGAAATATATGGGCGTGGTGAGTTTTATGGCACCCATGGCTTTGGCGCATGATCGGAAAAATGTGACGCAATGAGCGATATCGGCATATTGGTATTTTCGGAAGATGAGATTGCGGGGTTCTTTTTCGGAGTCGGCTTTGCTTCGGGTGCTTTGATCGCGGGGGTTGGGGTGTGGCTGATTTGCAGGTCGCGCTGGCGCAAGGTTCAGCCGAAATAATTTGGCACAAATTAAGAATCTCCACACTGACCATGGAAAAATGCTGGTTGAGACACCAGATGAGTTTTTATGGTTGGAACTTAGATCAACTGTGGGTGGGGAAGTTTATGACACAAGCAAACGTGCCTAGCCTCTATGAACGGGCTGGCGGCATTGAGGCGATTGAAGGGCTGTTTAGGCATTTTTATGAGAGGGTTCGGGGTGACCAGGTTCTGGCGCCCGTGTTTGCCAATATGCCCGCAACGCATTTTCAGACGGTTGCACATTTTGTTTCTGAAGTTTTGGGTGGCCCGAAGCTTTATAGCGGCGATGGCGAACACAATCATTCAACGATGATCGCAAAGCACCTTGCGCGGCATCTGACCGATGCGCAGCGCAAACAGTGGGTTTGGTTGCTGCTCGACACCGCTGATGAGCTTAAGCTGCCGGAAGATCCTGAATTTCGTTCTGCGCTCGTCGGCTATCTTGAATGGGGTTCGCGGATCACTGTGATTAATTCCGCAGCGGAGAAAAATCCAATCGGCAAATCTGCTCCCATGCCGAGCTGGGGTTGGGGCGAAGTCAAAGGGCCCTATTTGCCGAAATAAACAAAAACGGCGGAACTCTATGAGTTCCACCAGTTTGTTGTTTCAATTGGCCGACTATTTTGCCAGTGCCTGTTCTACTGCCTTGGTGATTTTCCGGCTCATCGGCCCAGTTCGCGATGAGAACCAATCAGCAAACTGGCCATCCTTGGCGAACAAGTATTTATGAAAGTTCCATTTGGGAGAACCCAGCACTCCGGCTTGTGCTCCCGCCCATTTATAGACTTCGGCTGCGCCGCTTCCGCTGACCACAGCTTTATCTGAGAGTGGAAAGGAGACGCCGTAATTGATTTTGCAGAAGCTGGCGATGTCTTTGGCCTGACCAGGTTCTTGGCCTCCAAAATCATTGGACGGCACACCGATGATCACCAAGCCCTTTGCCTTATAAGCTTCCCACAGCTTTTCCAGCCCCTCATATTGCGGGGTGAAGCCGCATTCGGATGCGGTGTTTACAAGCAACACCACTTTGCCCTTAAATTGGTCGAGCGGCATGGGTTTGCCATCCATCCCACTCAGAGAAAAATCATAAAGGGTTTGCGCAGTAGCGGTCATTGGCACACTCATGATGAGGAAAAAAAGAGGCAGAAACTATTTTGCCCATGTGGCCTTAACAGGGCCATAGAGCAGATGGATCAGGAAGACGGTTTGCCTGATCCATTCGGGCGATCAATTACCCGTATTGCAATCCGACTTCACAACACTGCAATCACCCGCAGCGCAGCCATCAAGGGCTTGTTTTTCAGACTCGGCCTTGGTTGGCCCTTTGCCCCAGCCTGCAGCCCCCTTGCCATCCACGGCCAAAGCGCCACATTGTTCATAGGTAACCGCGATTTTGCATTCAGCACCGCCTGCATCTTTGCAGAATTTCATAGCGATATCTGATGCATCTTGTTCGGTGTCTGATCCGCCAACGCCCCAAGCCGGTTCTTTTTCGGCTTTTTTCGTATCCAGAGCAATGGCACCCCATTTGGTATCATCAGCAAATGAGGGGGTTGAAAGCGTAGCAACGATGAAAAACGCTAGGGCGGCTTTAGCAAATTGCATTAGAATCTCCGATGAAATGTTATTTTAGTTGGAACGTTTTCTACCGTAATCGGTTGAGTCTCACAATTGCCGTAGTCGGATTTGATCCGGTTTTTTTGGACGATTTGATCTTCATCCAACTGTCATGAAAACCTCACAAATCGGTCAAATAGAGCACTCAAGGAAATGCGTAATGACCCTTTCAAATGAACTGCCAATCCTGGATCTGAGTTTTGACAATGAAGATCAGGTGCAGTTCAGCTATACACGACCAGAGCATCCCTTTTTCAAGCGCATGCTTATCCGCTCCATCGAACGCCTGACCGGACAGCCGCGCCTTGAGCGATTGTATAAGGGCTGGTCAAGCTCTCAGCGTGGACGCGAAAACATATTTTCAGCCGGCATCAGGCTTTTGAACGTTCATTTGGATTATGATGAAGTGGCTTTAAATGCCGTGCCGCGCAAGGGGCCGGTTTTGTTTGTCGCCAACCACCCGTTTGGTGTGATCGATGGTCTGGCCATGGGGCATCTTTCGACCAAGATCAGGCCTGACACATTAATGATGACGCATAGCTTGCTGTGCCAACCACCCGAGGCGCAGGATTATTTGTTGCCGGTTGATTTTGGTGGAACGGCAGAAGCGCAAGCCACAACAATTGCAACGCGGCGGCGGGCCATGGCCTGGCTGCGCGGTGGGCATTCCATTGTGGTGTTTCCGGGTGGCGGCGTGGCCACCGCTCAAAAACCGTTGACTGGCCCGGTTCTTGAAAGCCCGTGGCATGAATTTGCAGGCAAGCTGGCGCGCATCCCCGGCGTGACCGTAGTTCCGATCTATTTTCATGGCCAGAATTCACGGTTGTTTCAAGTGGTGAGTCACTTGAATTATGCGCTGCGCATTGCGCTGCTGTTTCGCGAGTCAGTGCGCAGCATGGGCAGTCGCGTTAAAGTCTCAATCGGCGCGCCGATCACACCCGAAGAGATCGCAAAGATGGGCGACCGCGCACAAACCATCTTCGCCTTGAAAAAGATTACATTGGGATTGGGCGGGACAAATGCGCCCGCACCTGAATTGGAATTTAAATTTCCAGCCCATGTGGATGCAGATTAGAAAAGGCCTTGATCAAGTTAAGCCCGCTTTCCTCTTTCTACATCTTGATCTTCATGCGGCCTTCCACTGCAGGGGCCACTTCCTTTTTACCTTCAACATAGGTGATCACGTCGCTGGCCATCAGTTTGCCTTCCTGGGCATTGACCAAGATTTTTGACGCTTTGAGGGTGATGTAACCATCGCCGCCATTGGCCATATAGTCATTGGTGGCCACAGTATAGGTTGCGGCCTTATCGAGAGGCTTGCCGCCAACCATGATGGAGGTGACCCGCGAACCCGCGGGTTTTGTCAAATCAGCTTCAACAACAATGCCGGATACTTGTGGAAAGCGCCCTGCTCCGTTGGCGACATCACTCAAGCCATTTTCAATGGCGGCCAGAACTGCGTCACCTTTCACTTCAAGTTTTACGGTTTTGTTGCCGAATGGCAGTTCGGTTAAAATATCTTTACGGGTGAGTTTGGTGCCCGCCGCATATTCCTTATTGCCGCGGATGCCGCCGCCATTGGTGATGGCGATATCGGCTTTCATGGCATCGCGAATAGCATCGGCAATGAGGTCACCGATTTCAGATTCTTTGCCGCGCACGGTGGCCTTG